>NZ_JBRJXU010000180.1:0-58571 GCF_057467645.1 Zarconia sp. | reverse complement strand
TATAGCAACCGTCAGGGCGGTTTAGGCATCGTGAAGGTGAGCTTTCTTGAGCAGGCAATCGCGGTGAGTAGGGGGAGAGAAGAAAATGCGAGCCTTGAGCTTGATTTCTCGAGTGTCCTAACCGCCTTGGCGACGGCTATAGCATACAAGCTTAACCGGTCACCAATGGTCTTGTGCCTTTCTTACCGGTGCGGTCGAATTTTGCAACTCCTCGATCGATTTCCGAACCAACCCATTAAAAACGATAAACTTTCAACCCCAACTCGATATCGAGGTTGAGAGGTTTGAGTATCCTAAAAAAACGTCAGTTTTGGATAAAACTATTTCAGGTAAGGGTGGGGAACGGGGAATGGGGAATGGGGAAGGGAGTATTTTTCTCCCAAGGGACCAGATATAGCCAGTGTAGTTGCTTCGCTTTCAATCGGCTTTCCGACTGCCCGAACGTCATCCAGAGTTGGCATCCCGGCGAGGTGGCTTAAGCAAAACTGACGTTCAAAAACGAAGTCCTATTAAATGTTGGCTTCTAAGTTAGAGTACCTTTCTTTAAAATGACAATCTTAAAATTTTTCTTCAAAAATATTTCTAAACGTTCCCGATCGCTCTTGCAACTCCAAACCCAATTCCAGGTGAAATACACCCTCTTCACCCTCATTAGCGCGGGAGTCTGCCTATTCGTCTGTTTTCTGGTCTGTTTGCGCTCTCCCGTATTCGGGGTCGATCCAATTTCCTCAACCGTTGCCAATAACCTAGGAATTCATCACCATCCCATCACCACCTCATCTCCCCAAGCGCAAAAAGAGTTCGATCGCGGCTTAATTCTTGCCTTTGCCTTCAACCACGCCGAAGCATTGGAAGCCTTCGAACAAGCCTCTCAATCCGATCCAAATTGTGCCATGTGTTATTGGGGCATGGCGTTGGTTCTCGGTCCGAATATCAACGCCCCGATGGGAGCAGAAGCTGTTTCACCCGCTTATAACGCCATCCAAAAAGCCATCCAATTCGCCGAGGGAATTAGCGATCGCGAACGAGACTACATCAATGCCCTCGCCACTCGCTATACCCCCAATTTCACCGACAATCGCGCTGAGCTCGATCGCACCTACGCCAATGCCATGGAAGCCCTCTCCCAACGCTATCCCGAAGACGTAGATGCCGCGACGCTGTTTGCCGAAGCCCTTATGAATACCATGCCTTGGGATTATTGGATGCCAGACGGACAGCCCAAACCCGCAACCCAAAAGATTCTCGCGGCTCTCGAATCGGTCCTCGATCGCGAACCCACCCATCCCGGTGCGAACCACTATTACATCCATGCCGTGGAAGCTGTAGCCCCGCAAAAAGCCGAGTGGGCAGCCGATCGCTTGCGGGATTTGAACCTAGATGCGGGACATTTAGTTCATATGCCGTCTCACATTTACGCTCGCATCGGACGGTATCACGATGCAGCGGTTGCCAACGAACGAGCAATCGAAGTGGATGAAGCCTATATTGCCCGCGAGAAGCCCGAAGGGATCTACCCAGAACTGTACTATCCCCACAACATTCATTTTCTCTGGTTCGCTGCCAGTATGGAAGGACGCAGCCAAGTGGCACTCGATGCCGCCCGCAAATTGGTCGATCGAGTGTCCCTCGAAGCCGTACGGACCCTTCCATCTCTCGAGCCGTTCTTCACCGTACCCTTGTTGACCCTCGCTCAGTTCGGGCAATGGGAGGCGATTCTCGACGAACCCCAACCCCCAACCGAATTTCTCTATCTCACCGCCATGTGGCACTACGGGCGCGGACTCGCTTTTGCCCGCCTCGAACACCTGGATAAAGCGCGTATCGAAGCCACGGGTTTGACCTCCATCCTCGAGACTGGGGAATTGACGGATGCAGGGGTGCCCTTTGCCAGTCTCGCTCGGATTGCACAGACCCTGCTCGCTGGAGAAATTGCTGGGTTAGAAGGGCAAACCGCCCAAATGCTCGAGCATTTCCAAACCGCCGTCGAACTTCAGGATGCCATCCCCTATATGGAACCCCCGTTTTGGTACTATCCCACTCGCCAGACCTTGGGAGCCGCATTACTAGAAGAGGGACGCGCATCGGCAGCGGAAATCATTTACCGCGAAGATTTAGCCCAAAATCCCGAGAACGGTCGATCGCTATTCGGTTTGGCGCAAAGCCTCGAATCCCAGGGAATGATGGAGGAAGCGGCAACAGTTCGAGAGCGGTTTGCAGCCGCTTGGGCGCACGCGGATACGGAATTGAGGATTTCGCGATTCTAATTTTTAACGTCAGTTCGGGATAAGACAGTTTCCGGTGAAGGTGGGGGAACGGGGAACGGGGAATGGGGAATAGAGTTTCCCCTCACCCGAGAGGCGATTCACTCGAGTGTGGTGCGCCGAGTTCGATGAGGCTTCCCAACATCATCTCGAATCGCCTGAAGCTGGAAAGGCCAACTCTCGGCGAAGTTCCAGCTGCGGCTTAACCCGAATTCACGTTAATTTTTATCCGGGTTCCGAGTTCCATCAGGCGCGATCGCCCCAGTCAGATCGGCTCCGGTCAAATTTGCCCCGGTCAGATCCGCCCCAGTGAGATCGGCCCCAGTTAAGTCAGCTCCTTTGAGATTCGTGTGGCGTAGGTTTGCCTGTCGGAGATTGGCACCGGTGAGATCGGCAACGGTTAAGTTTACCCCAGACAAATCCGCACCACTCAGATTTGCCCCGGTTAAATTGCAACCGGTTAAGATGGCGCGATCGAGGATAGCCGCACCGAAATCGATTCCCGACAGATTTGTGGGGTTAAAGATGGCACGAGTCAGATTGATGCGCTGAAAGTTTCGGTGTCCGGTTGCATATCGATCGAGGACGAGATCGGCGAGATTCGCCCAAGAATAGAGGGTATCGGACATAGATGGATTCAAAGTTAAGACGAGAGACATCATGCACCTCCATGGAGTGGTATGAGTTTAGAGTCAGACAATATCTAGAAAATAAATGTGCGTCGAAGGAAATGGCTCGGTTAGAATGCCTTTCAATATCCTGTGGAAGTATCGCAACTTTAGGGACAAACCAATAAAGCTTTAATTCATGCGGTCTCTAATTCATACTTAGTATTCAACAGATTTTCGATCGATTCGACGATCGATATCGTTCCCAAAGGTGAGATGGGAGCAAACTCAAAAGTGACGGACTGACGATCCCCTCGACGATCGAGGTCACTCGAATGCGTTGGAAGTCGTTACAAGTCGGTTGTGGCGCGGGATTTTCGTTTTATAGCGCTTCTTGTGGTTTATTTACACTCTTGAAAAAATCGGTTTTTCCCATTCCCCATTCCCCATTCCCCGTTCCCCATGACTGAAAATCTGTAATGATACCAGCGCGAACTGCTATACCTTCAACGAGCAAGCTCCAAACGACAACGCTCGAAGGATAAAAAGACCGCAATTCGGGCAAAGAGATATTCGACGGGTGGGGAAGTGATGTCGATGAAGGCGATGTGTCGGAATCGATCGAAGAGCATGGGAAACTTTGCACGTAGAAGAGGCGGCTCTGACGTCCTATTCCCCACACCCGACCTTCGCCAAGAATGCTTCGATCTCGAACTCAAGTGAAAAAGGGTAGAGAAAGCAGTCATAAGCCGGGTTCTGTTCTCCTCGCTGCGAACAGCCAAGAGGGCAGTTATCTATCTGGGACGCTTGTTACCAAACGCCTCGAGCGGTTCTTTTCGGCGGAACCGGTAAAAGACCAACCGTCGTTCCTTCGACCTTGCACCCAACCGGGGTTTACCGAGCCAGCACCTCTCGATGCTGCTGGTGCGCTCTTACCGCACCTTTGCACCCTTACCTGTGAAGGGATATCCCTACCATCGGCGGTATGTTTCTGTGGCACTATCCTCACGGTCACCCGCACTGGGCGTTACCCAGCAAGTCTGGTCTTTCGGGAGCCCGGACTTTCCTCAAGCTAGAGAGAACGAATTGTTTGACTCCAGCCTGCAACCGCCTCACCTACTTTCTCTATTCTCATATGGTAGTTGTTAATGGCTCGCGACGCGACGAACGAGGCTGGGGCACTCGATCGGGGGTTTAGGGTGTGGGGTGTAGAGTTCTCGGGAATTGACAAAAGTTTGAGGTACGCGGGTGTGAATGGTTACAGACAAAATTCATGCAATTTCTATGGCGCACTCATGAATTTATTCTCTCTTTTCCCCTTCACCCTTAACCATTAACCCTCTTCCTCCAGATATCGAATGGGGTTATACCGATAGGCATTCATCGAGAATCGATCGAATTTGCCCGAACATATCTGGATCTTGAAATCGTTTGACCCGATTTAATCCTTGAAGTCGCAACCGGTTTTGCACTTCAGATTCGATGGCAACGCGGTAGATACCCCCGGCAATACTCTCGATATCTGTCGGGTCGATATAGCAAGCAGCGTCGCCGCAGACTTCCGGTAAAGATGCCACCTGGGATGCGATAACTGGACAGCCGCAAGCCATCGCTTCGAGGGGAGGAATGCCGAATCCTTCATAAAGAGAGGGGAACACGAATGCCGTTGCCTGTCGATACAGTGCCGCGAGATCGCCATCGGATACGTAACCTAGAAATTTCACCTTTTCGGCAATCCCGAGTTGCTGGGGTAAGTCAGTTAAGGTTGTATCTATTTTGCTGAGCTTGCCGACGATCGCTAATTCTAGGTTGAGTGTTTTGAGTTGGGCAAAAGCCTGAATCAGCCGGCGAATATTTTTGTAGGGTCGCGTTTCGCCGACGCAGAGGATAAAACGATTCAAACCGTATTTGCCAAAGACATGACGATCTTCAATTTGAGGATGGGAGTTAAAGATATCCGCTCGATATCCTTGATAGACCACATGAATGGGAGTTCGATCGCAGTTGAAATACCGTTGGATATCTTTTTTCGTCTGCTCGGAAACGGCCACGATCGCCCGAGACGCTCGGACGAGTTTCGGCAAAATATATTGAAAGTAGTATTTGACCCTGGGGTACGTTTCTGGAAAAAAGAGTGGCAGTAAGTCGTGAATGGTAATGACTTGAGGGCAGACCGGAAATAACATTCCTTCGGGAACGGGTGAGTACACCGCACAAATCTGATTTTGACGCACAGAGCGGCGAAAAACCGTTTGATGCCACAGAAGACGAGAAAAATTGCCCCGAAAATTATTACGGTAGATTGTTTGGCTGTGAATCTTACGCAGTCGATAGGGAAATTGGGAAGAGACTTCCTGGGCTGCGGTATAAATGGCAAAATTACCCGATTGGCGATCGACCGCCCGTAAAATTTCGCCGGTATATCGATTGAGTCCGTCGAAGGCTGACTCGTTAAAGTGACTGGCGTCGATGGCGATCTTCGGGTTGTGCATTCGATCCGATCGAACCCCAAATGATTGTTATAGATACCGGATCGGGATTCAACGGCTTCGGATCGATTCGATGACCGCACAAAAAAGTTTAACCCGAAAATCCTGCCAGTAATAAGGGAATGAAAATTACCGCCGCCACGATAGCAAAAAAGGTCAGCGGATCGATATCGATCGTACCATTAGAAACGTTCTTTTTATTTTGAGACATATTCACCTCAGTTTCTAAATCAAAATGTATCGCGAATTGAGTATTTTAGCGGTGATTTCCGTAAGTTCGTCCGGCAGAACGAGTATTTGCACCATCCGCAGCACTGCTGCGTACGGCTCTGGCAACCAGGGGCACGACAGATTGCCAAGTTAGATCTCGACGCTTCAGTATAACGCGAAGTTCGAGCAAAGCGCGATCGGCGACCGGATCTTGGCTCTGAGCATCTTCCGTCAGGGGAGTTGAGACTCGGAGGGGATCGCACTGTACGGCATTGAACCCCTGTGCGACTGCCATTCTTACCTGCTCGTATAGTTTGTATTGACCTCGCTGTTTTTGATAGCTCGCACCTTCTTGACTCGAAGCATACAAGGGAGGCAGACGATTGAGAGCGTAGGTGGCAACTTGAAGTCGATCGATGTATTTCGCTAATTTCGGAGAAAGTCTTTTCAAGCGTCGATCGACTTCTTCCATCACTAATTCTTCCATCACGTTAATGAAGGTTTTGCTTGAGTGAGATGACATAATTTCAGCAAGTTAAGAATCTAAAATTCTTTGGGCAATTGGAGTTATACCCATTGAGCAACTACGCAGGAGCAATTGATGAACTCTTTTTCGCTCAAAGGGTAAGTTTTCTGACAACACAAAAATAAAATGGCGAGCACTATCCTTAAATTTAAGAACATTAGCCAACTAAAAATTCCGATGGGAATCTTTTTAGATCGAATCAATCCGGAAATTCAAACACTCGATCGGTCTCGCATCCATTAAATTTAAGTTGCACCCAATTACTGAGATTTCTCTTATTGCTGTTTTCTTCTGTTGATTCAACAGAGAATAAGATTTTTACTTTCGTGTAGCTGTCACGTCTCGTCCTCTTCCAAGTCTTGAGAGTCCTGGTTGAAGTTACTCGATATTAATGATAATTTTTGTGAAAGCCAAAGCATTTTTAAAACAGAGTAACTGCCAACTGACAATCGCAAACCACAAATCTGGGGGTGAACCGATGACATCCTTTTCCCACCCATAATACGTTGTCTCGCAAGGCAGCGATTTGCACCCGTTTAGAAGATTTCCAATATTATAGCGGTTCTACGTTAAATTTTAAGCTCTTTGAAAAAAGAGACCCGTGAGTCCACCAATCGACAATGAAATATTTAAATTTGTAAATTTATGCCCGTGCAGTTTCAACATATTCGATCTCAAATCGAGACGGGTTGACTATCATCTGTAAATGCCATACATTCTCCCCCAGCAAAGCCGGCTTTCCTAGCAACTGACCCGAACGGCAAGCAATCGTCTGGATGTGAGATCGATGAGGCGATGAAGAATCGACCTCATTCCCTAGACCTTCTCCTGGAAAAATTCGGAGAAACCAGAGGAGGACAAGGGAGAAGAACAACCGATGAATTCTCTCCTTCCCCATATGCCTTCATCGGTTCGATTCATCCAAAATCTGAGCTTCCGACTTTCCAAGTCCCCACGATGTCAGAAAAAGTCTTGTGATGAACGGGGGGGATACCGACAGTTTGAAGAACCGACATTCCAGAACCGACACGGTGGAGAGATCAACTGGGCTGCGATCGCCATTTGTCTCTTCGCAACGTCAGGATCTAGGGAAAAAAGTAACTAAAAGTTGGAATTCCTAACCCAAGCAAATACCGACCCATCAAGATCGAACCGATCGAGCCGATTAACAATAACGTTGCTTGAAGGTCTTGTTTGAGTCCTGACAAACCTTCTCGTTCTAGACCGTAGTTTAATACGAGATACGAGGGGATATCGTTGAGTGTGACGACCACCACGACCCCAAAAATATTTCCTAAATAATACCCGAGGGGCAAGCCAACAGCCATAAACAGGAACCGAAACAAATTGCCAAAGGCAGCATAGTTCGATTTGCCAAGAGCCATAAGAGCCGGACTATTCGTTCTGAGTAAGACCGCAGGCCACACCCCCAAGGCGAGTAGCGGTAACATCCAGGAAGCTTGAGCATATCTTTCATCGTATAGCTTCAAAACAATGAGATCCCCAAATCCCGCGAGAATTGTCAAAATTACAACCATCCCAGCCAGTAAAATCCAACGTTTGGCTAAGATCTTATTTCTCAGCATCGGTCGGGGAAGATCGGCACGTCGAGAAATGATGGGAAACAAGACTTTATTACTCAAATTCCCAATCACCATCCGCGGAATATCTGCAAATGTAAATGCGACTGTATAAATTCCTAACAACTCAAAAGATGTGAGCTTCGGTAACATAAAGCTATCGAGTTGAGAGGATAAGAAAGTGAGTGCGGTGGAGAAAAATATCCATCGCCCAAAGGAGAATAGCTCGCGAGCTGCTTCTGGATCCCAATCGAGACGATTTTTGACTTCTGGAATGAGTCGGTGGCTCCAAATTAGCTTAACCGTTGATGCCACTAGGCTACCAACCACTAATGCCCAAATGGTCGGGCTCAATCGTGCCCAGATAATCATTACGATTAGGGAAGCTAATTGCGCTCCAAATTGAAAAATCGTTAACTTTCCAATATTGATTCTACGGCTTAGAGTGGCAACAGAGGTCGAATTAAATCCCGCTAAAATCGTGCTGAAGCTGACAATTGGAATTAACCAGAGCAGTTGCGGGTTTTCGTATGCTTTGGCAATGGGCCAAGCAATCAAAAGACTAATCAGCCAAAGTCCCGAACCTCTTATAACTTGAAGCGTCCAGGCTGTATTAAAAAATTTCGGCTCGTCACCCCTTGGATTTTGAACGATACTCGGAGCAATACCAATATCCGAAAATAGATTTAAACCGATGACTAATGTATTAATGAGTCTCATTAACCCGAATAATTCCGGAGCTAGTAATCGAGTTAAAATTAAATTATTCGCTAAACGTAATGCCTGACTTGCTCCATACCCAAAAAAAGTCCAAATGGTTCCCTTAATGGCATCATTCTTAAGAGAGGGCATAATACCTACTAATGGCTAAATAACTTCTAACAATATAAACATTAGACCGAATTTCAAGCGAACGTCTAACTTGACAATTCGATCGCATTTCCGCGGGAGTCTTGCTTACCTTCCAACTTCCCATCGAGATCGGAAATTGGTCTGTTCGTGTAAGCTTTCTCACCTAGTCGATACACTCCCTTGATACATTCTGTCTTGTTTTAACATTTTAGAGTGATGAAAAACCAAAATTCGCTCGAGCTACAGCAACTTTAGCATTGTCTTTCGGTTTATGGGACTTGTTCGACCTCTATCCTGATGTCTAACCCCAGAGGACTGGCACGATCCCCGGAAAATTTTCCGTCACGAGACTTTCGAGAATATCGGGGTGACGCTTAACCTGAGTACTCAATGCTACAAGCGATTACCGCGAAATCCTTGCTTCTTGGCTTGAGTCTCTCTTTCAATGCGATCGCGTTGGTTTGAGGGTGATGTGTCTTCCAGACTCAAGCTGCGCGTCTGCAAAATACACTCTGTTGGTAAAACGGTAAAACTATCGATCTGCAACGCTTGACAGCGATCGAGAAGACTTTTAAAGATGGGAATGCGACCGGATTTGAGTTTTTCTAGAGCGGGTTGCGTTGCTTGGGGGTACTGTTGCATCCATCCATTTCTTTCAATATACTCCGGCGTTAAGGTATCGCTTTCTAATAGCCAAAAATCCACGTCGTATTTTTGAATAAAACTTTGCAATTCTGATAAATTTTCTGCATACTGAGCTTGAATGAGTTCGAGGGTTGTGGTTTGAAAGCGGCGATAGTATCCTAAATGGTAGGGAATCGCATACTCTTGACCGGATAAAATCGAGCGATGGGCAAAGGTGGGAATGTTATTTGCCTCAGAAGAAATCGAAGCAATTGTAATATCTTTGGGTCGATCGGCGAAAAATTGATAGAGATTTGGAGCTAAACCCAGATGATAGTTTGTTTTGGGAAATTTGCTTAAGGATATGGGGTATAACGTTAAATATCCAAATAGTAAAATGACCGCGATTAGAGAGAGAATATTGGCTTCAATGAACCGAAAAATAGGCATTTTCTTTCGTCCCCACTGAAATATCGCATCGAGTAAAATCACCAGTGCGATCGCCGCAGAAAGAGACATCACAACGCGCAAACTATGCTGGGTGTACCGGCTCGGTAAGTGTAGCTGAAATAATAATGCATGAGACGCCAGAAAAAGACCGAGACTTGAAAATGTTAGGTCACTTAACATTTTGACCGTCGATCGCACCTGGAGCGTCAGTGGAAATCGATTGGGAAATTGGAGTAATAATGGTAAAAGAAGTCCGGCTGCTAAAAGCGGCGGATCGAAGGGAATTTGAATGCCACTTCTACCCCCATTCAGCCAATATCGACCGAAGTCATCGTAGAAAAATCGAACTCGTCCACCGGGTAAAAATTCGGGCATGATTTGCGCTTGAACCGCAGTAATCGTCGGACCGAAATTTGAAGTTTTTAAGGCATAGGGTAATAAGACGAAAAAAGCAATGCATAAACCGATCAGACAAAATGTATACTCTCGAAGAGAACGACTGATTTTAAGTTTCCCTGGGTTCAGAATGAATGGCGTTAGGACAAATAATCCCGCACTCACGAGAACGTACTGGGGGTAGAATAAACCGATCGAAACTAGCATCACGAAACACCATGGCGATCGCCGAATGAAAAAATAGAGAAAAATTAAAAATAAAGGATTTAAAAAGGCTCGTGGCGTTCCTGATGCTAGATCGTCCCGCATCCAGAGATTTTGAGTAAAAAGAGCCGAGGCGAGAAACCCCGCTGCGGGAAAGGGAAAAATTTCCAAACACAGGAAAAAGCAGCAACAAGTTGCGCTCGTACCCAAAAGCGGTGGAATGAGTTTACACAGGAGTAACGGGTCAATGCCTAGAACGGAAAAGAAACGATAAAATAGGGTATATCCTAACGGTGCGACCGATTGAAAATAGTCTGCAATTAGATCGTTTGGAAAAAGTTCTGGGTCGATAAACCGCTGCATCCAGAACACGTGCTGTCTGGCATCATCCGAGACAATCAACTCGCTGCTGAAGGCTTGTTGAAAGACTTCGATGCCATATATTCCTGCAAGAACGAGGCTAGCACCGAACCAAAAGCCGTAAATTTTGCGCTCTCGATAGGTTTTGGGTGTAACCAGCCAAGCTTGTAGGACGTTACGGAACACGACAGTTAAGCGTTAATGAATAGACTTAAATCGATTGTCCGTTCACTTTATCATGAAGACTTAACCTAAAGACGCTCGTCGACGGCGATCGAAAATGAGTCTGGGATATTGTCTCAGTTAATACATGCAGATTCTGGGAAATTTGTTAAGATAAGAAGCAGATACTGTCAATTTTTTTGTATCAAATATTGCTTTTTTTCGATCTAAAACTCATTGGGTTTTGAGACTTTATTTTTTCGCTATTTTATCAATCGTCCTGAATTAAGTGGCTGGTGTTGCTATTAGTAAAAAAGCCAACCCTAACATTTGGAACGTGAGAAGCCTAACCCCCATGAATGACGATTCTCCGAGGGAGTCAGATTGTATCGACCGCCGATCGCCCAAGCCACGCCACATCTCGCTACTACAGTGGTTTTACAATCTACCGATTCGGCGCAAGCAACTCTACGGTTTGTTAACCTCTGAAGTGCTGTCCATTGTGGGTTTGGTGGGAGTTGGGGCGTGCTTGATTATTTTTGGCGGGCACCGGATGCTTCTCCATCAAGCCCAATCGGAACTCGCGGTTACCCAAATTAACTACAACATCAAAATCGACCAAATGGGATTGGGTTTCCGGGGTCAATCCGATAATGCAGCGATTATTGCGGCCGCCCAAACCCATGCAGGCGATCGCCCTTTAGAGCCACAGTTGCGCGATCGGGTTCGGCAAATTCTCCAAAATGAAGTGCGGGCCCGAAAGATTGAATATGCCACCCTGGTGGGCAAAGACTTGCGGATTATCGTCAATGCGAATGCCGAGCGCACCGGCGAGCGTTTCAATCCTCATAATCTCGTCCGGGAGGCGATCGCTAATCCCCAACAAATTAAAACCAGCGAAATCGTCTCTTGGGAAGAACTGACGACGGAAAATCCCCCGCTAACGTCCAATTTTTCTGGAGGGGATGCTTTAATTCGCTACACCGTCACCCCAGTTCGAGATGCCCAAACCCAAGCGGTTCTGGGGGCATTAGTCTCGGGGGATATCGTGAATGGCAAGCAGCCCATCGTCAGTCGCACGATCGATGCTTTGGGCGGCGGCTACAGTGCGATTTACTTGCGCCAACCCACAGGGGAGTTTTCCCTGGCCACATCGGACACCGAGTCGCAAGATGCCGATCTGGCGAACGTGTTGCAAAATAACAAGCGATCGCTCTTAACTGCTGCGGTCGCTGCATCCGAGGAACCCGTCACTCGACGGCTCAAAGTCGGGAATTGCACCTATACCGTCGCTGCCAGAAGTTTGCACAATTTTGCTGGGGAACCGGTAGCCGTCTTAGTTCGGGGGACTCCAGAAACAGCATTGAACGCCCTATTGGGGCAGAGCTTTCGGGTACAAACGATCGTCTCGGTTATCGCCCTTGGGGTGGATATCTCGATCGCGATTTTGTTAGCCAATGCGATCGCAAAACCCATTAAACGCCTGCAACAGACCGCTCGTTCTTTTGCCGACGGGAACTTGCACGCGCGCTCCCAAGTCACTGCCACCGATGAAGTGGGAGAACTCGCCACCACGTTCGATCGCATGGCCGATCGGATTGTTTCGGCCTGGCAAGTGGAAACCATGGCACGGGAGCAAGCACGGCTCAACGAGCGACTGCATCGAGAAATTACCGAGCGCGTCCAAGCTGAGGCGGCCCTACAGCAGTCGAAAGTATTGCTCGAAGAAAAACATCTTGCCCTCAAACAAACCTTACGGGAACTGCGCTCCACCCAAGCGCAGATGATTCAAGCCGAAAAAATGTCGAGTTTGGGGCAAATGGTGGCTGGAGTCGCCCACGAAATCAATAATCCCATTAACTTTATCTACGGCAATCTCGTTCATGCCGGAGACTACGCGCGCGAGTTACTCGCCATTGTCGAACTTTACCAACAAGAGTATCCCCATCCGACGCCCAAGCTCGAAGACAGTATCGAACGAAGCGATCTCGAATTTATTCAAGCGGATTTTCTCCAACTTTTACGATCGATGCAAGTGGGAACCGATCGCATTCGCGAAATCGTCAAATCCTTGCGCACCTTCTCTCGCCTCGACGAAGCCGACATTAAAGCCATCGATCTGCACGAAAGCATCGACAGTACTTTGATGATTCTGCAAAATCGTCTCAAAGCCAAATCCAATCGTTCCTCGATCGAAGTCATCCGAGAATACGGTTCGCTACCACGGGTCGAGTGCTATTCCGGACAGCTGAACCAAGTGTTGATGAATTTGCTTGCTAATGCGATCGATGCTTTAGAAGAGGCAATGGCAGACAATCTCGATCTCGAACCCAAAATTTGGATTCGCACCCAGACCCAAGAGGGCGATCGCCTAGAAGTTCGCATTGCCGATAACGGACCGGGCATCCCCCAGAGTGCGATCGCCAAACTCTTCGATCCCTTTTTTACCACCAAACCCATCGGCCAAGGGACGGGACTGGGATTATCCATCAGCTATCAAATTATTGTCGATCGCCATGGGGGTCAATTGCGGTGCGAATCCACCCCCGGACGCGGCACGGAATTTATCCTCGAAATTCCCCTCCATCAATCCCAGAGGTCGATCGAGGTTTAGGAGGTCGGGGTGTGGGGGAGACAAGGGGACACGGAGACAAGGGGACAAGGGAGACAAGGGGACAAGGGGACAAGGGGACAAGGGGACAAGGAGAAGAGCATCGCTACTGACCGATTGTCAATTGTCCATTTTCCATTGTCCATTGCCCCAAGCCCCCTCAAGAGACTCAGGCGAGCACCCAATTCACCAAAGTGCGCACGCCAAAACCCGTGGCCCCCGGACTGTCGTATCCTTTCTCTTTATCCGTCCAAACCGAACCGGCAATATCGAGGTGGGCCCAGGGGGTATCTTTGACAAACTCCTTCAAAAATAGAGCTGCAGTAATGGCTCCACCGGGACGGGGACCGGTGTTTTTCATATCCGCGACGATCGATTTCATGCCGTCAAAGTAGCTTTGCTCGAGGGGCATTTGCCACAGTTTTTCCCCGGCACTGCTCGAAGCGCTCAAAAGCCCTTGAGCCAAGTCATCATCTGGACTCCACAACCCGGCAATATTACTCCCCAGGGCAATCATGCAAGCTCCGGTGAGGGTGGCCAAATCGACGATCGCCTCGACCCCCAGTTTGTCGGCATACACCAAGGCATCGGCCAGGGTTAATCGTCCTTCTGCGTCCGTATTGTTTACTTCGATCGTCTTGCCGTTGGAGGCGGTGAGGATATCCCCCGGACGCATCGCCCGACCGCTAATCATATTTTCGGTGACGGCCGAGATGAAGTGAACTTCCACATCCGGCTTGAGTTGGGCGATCGCTTTGGCGGCCCCAAAGGTTGCTCCGGCCCCACCCATGTCGATTTTCATGGTTTCGATACCGCTACCGCCGGTTTTCAGGTTCAGTCCCCCCGAATCGAAGGTGAGTCCCTTGCCGACGATGGCGACTTTTTTGCGCGGCGTTCCCGATGGGGTGTAGGTCAGGTGTACGAACTTGGGCGGTAAATCCGAGGCTTTGGCAACCCCCAAAAATGCCCCCATTCCCAATTTTTCGCACTCTTCTTTTTCTAAAATTTCCAACGCCAAACCGTATTCCGAGGCGAGGGCTTCCGCCGTCTCGGCCATGGTGATGGGGGTGACTTCATTGGCAGGGGCCGCCACCAATTCTCGGGCGAGAATTACACCGGAGGTAATTTGCAAAGCCCGTTCGATAGTGGATTCCGTCCCGCCCAGCCCGAGTAAATCCACTTGTTCGATGCTCGATCCCTTCGGCTTATCTTCCGATTCGGACTTGAAGCGCGTGTCTTCATGCATCGCTAATTCGATCCCTTCAACGATCGCGCTGGTCGTGGCAGTCTTGTCGTTATATAACGGCAGGGAGACGGCTAGGGTCTTGCAACGCTCTCGTTTGGCAGTTCTCGCCACTGCGGCTGCGGCTTTGCGCCAATCGTCTAAGGTGGCTTTCTCGGGTTTGCCCAATCCCACGACGATGATTTTGCGAATCGGGCTACCACCACCCACCCGCGTGGCTGCCGTACTGCTGGTTTTGCCTTTAAATTCCGCGTCTTCGATGAGTTCGCTCAGCGTACCGGCGAGTTTTTCATCGAGAGCGGCCAAATCGCCCGTCAGCGCTACCCCATCTTCAAACAAACCAATCGCCAAAGCATCTCCCGACCAGTCCAAAGGTGCGGTATCCAGGGCGTTGAATTTCATTCCTCATGCCTCAAATTATCGATATATTTCTTATGATAGGGCGATTTTAGGTGCTCTTTTTCCCTGAATCCTTACGTTCTCGGGGCTTTGGTTAATGGACAATGGACAATTGACAATGGGTCGGTGGCGACGATCTTCTCTCTCCCTTGTCCCCCTTGTCTCCCCCCTCTCCCTTGTCTCCCTACACCCCACACCCTACAATTTTTCCGTTATCGAAGTTTGAGCGCAGATATTGCACAGACCGAAAAACTCTAAGGTGTGGTAGAAAATCGTGAAGCGATGGGATTGTTCGAGTTTCGTTTCTAAGTCGCGCACGGGACATATTTCTAGAGAGATGGATGCGCCGCATTGCAAGCAGGTGAGATGGTGTTTGTCTTGCTGGCTGGAACTGTACAGGGATTCACCGCTAGCGAGGGTTCGGACTTGCACGACCCCTTCGAGTTTGAGTGCGTCGAGAGAACGGTAGACGGTGGCTAAACCCATACTGTGTTCGCTCTCGCGCAATTCCATGTAGATATCTTGGGCGGAGAGCGATCGTCCGCTGGTCTTGAGCAGGTGTAGAATTCTCTTTTGGGAGCGGGTGCGCTTGGCTTTCATGGGTGGTTGGCGAGGGTTCGCAAGAGACTGACTCGATCGGGGTTTGGACTTGTTGGAGACTCGTTTTACACTAGTATTGCCGATCGACCGCCCTATTATATTATCAAGGCATTATCGTGACTCAGAGATACCAAGCCCAAATTTACGTCACCCTGCGACCGTCTGTTCTCGACCCGGCTGGAACGGCTGTTCGATCGGGTCTGGCGCAACTTGGCTACGACAGCGTAGATGGCGTGCGGATTGGCAAATACGTGGAACTGACGCTGGATGCGACCGATGAGGAGGATGCGTGCGAGCAACTCGATAAAATGTGCGATCGCCTCTTAGCCAACCCGACGATCGAAAATTATCGGTTTGATGTCGTGGCGACAACGGATGCCAAAAGCTAGTGCTGCGACGCAGAATTCAAAATGCAAAATGAAAAATGCAAAATGAAGAGTACATAGGGCTTTCAGCGGTTAAGAGCGAGTTTTTTATTTCTGCCGCACTGCACTAGTGCCGCTATGGGTCATTAAAAATGCTTACTGTACATAGCTTTCAGCGGTTGAGAACGAGTTTTTTATTTCTGCCGCACTGCACTAGCTAGAAGAAGTACTCGAAGCAATATCAATCATTTGGGGACGAGGAAATCGGAATGAAATTTGGAGTGGTGGTCTTTCCAGGGGCAAACTGCGATCGCGATGCGGCTTACGTCACGCGAGATATTCTCAAACTGCGCACGCGGATGGTTTGGCATCGAGATACGGATATTGCCGATCTCGATGTCATCATTATTCCCGGTGGTTTTAGCTACGGAGATTACTTGCGTTGTGGAGCGATCGCTCAGTTTTCGCCGGTGATGCGATCGGTTCTCGAACATGCCGAGAGCGGTAAGCTGGTGCTGGGCATCTGTAACGGCTTTCAGGTGCTTACTGAAATTGGATTGCTGCCGGGAGCTCTGGTGCGCAATCGGGATTTACATTTTATTTGCGATCGGGTTCCCCTAAAGGTCGAGCGGACGGATTTACCCTGGACTCAGGACTATACCCCCGAGGAAATCGTGTCTTTACCCATCGCTCACGGCGAAGGACGCTACTGGGCGGATGCAGATACCTTAGCTCGCCTGGAAGACAACCGCCAAGTGGTGTTTCGCTACTGCTCGGCGAAGGGAAAAGTCAACGAAGCGGGCAATCCGAACGGCTCTTTAAGTAATATTGCAGGTATTTGCAATCAGACTGGAAACGTGCTTGGAATGATGCCTCACCCCGAACGGGCTGCGGAAGCGACATTGGGCGGCATTGATGGACTGAAGTTGTTTGAGAGTTTGGTGTAAGTGGATTCGTGTCAATCGAGACACCAGATCTCGATTGCACCATGGAGACACGAGAAATCAACTCGGGTTGGAGTCGTTTGAGTCGGGACTCACGTTCCGATCGAATCCGAAAATTTCATCACCTCCCTTCAGACAAGACCGAACCGATATGAGAATGGGGATACATATGTTTTGCGATCTCTATTTTTTTGTAAATAAATGTTTTATTCAACCCAGCTTGCTGTCTTTAGAACTTACAACACGCAACATTTTTAATTAACAATAAGTAATGTAGCCGTTGTTACTTTTGGTCGGGTTTAAAATCCCGATTTTGCGAGTGGATGAAATGGAAATGGTGACGAGATCGAAATATTCTCGGAGTAGAGCGAAGGGGTCTCGATCGAGACCCTCACCATTTCTGGTAGCGCTGAGCGGCCACCGCCTCAAAGAGCATATTCACCAGACTGTACGTAATGCCAATTGCCACGAGACCTTCGATGGGACTGCCATTCCCGAAAATTGCCAAAATCTCGATGGCAGCCTGCATCCCGTCACGAGCAAACTCGTTCCAGAGGGGAATGCAACTCACCAGCAACAGAACGGTAAACCCAATCCCAGTCACGAACCAGGGAGTCATAAAACTAATCGTGCCAGTGATAACCAGAGAGCGCAAAAAAAGTGACAGAGTGCTCATTAGGAGAAAACATCAGGACGTAAAATGGACGAGAAACCTGACAAACCAAACGGAGATTGTCAAGTGCTCCCCAGTTGCCGATGGAGCGGTTCCTTTAACCTCAAAAAGCCCGATTCTTTAGGTTAAAACCAATACATCGACTACTAATTTCTACAATAAAGGCGATTTGAGAAATCGTCAGGGTGATGTGAGAATTCTTAAACATCCATTAGAAAACTTTGTTCGCAAATCGATCGCAACTTTCGTTCTTTGCGTGTTGTTATACTTTTGCTGACCTCTTCACTAGGCTGACGTCGTGAGTAAATCCGTCCCGCTCTCTAATTTTGCGAAATGGAGTCGTCGTCTGCTCGAAGCCGTCTTCCTTGCCGGTCAAATTGTCGTGCATATCTTGCGAGGTAAAATTCACCGCCGCAATACCATCGAGCAAATGGCGATTGTCGGTCCGCAATCTCTCGGGATTAATACCTTAACTGCCGCCTTTGTCGGTATGGTGTTTACGATTCAAGTGGCGCGGGAATTTCTCAACTTCGGCGTCGGCAATGCTGTCGGTGGGGTGCTCGCCATTGCCCTGGCACGAGAACTCTCCCCGGTGCTAACGGCGGTGGTGGTCGCCGGTCGGGTGGGTTCGGCATTTGCGGCAGAACTGGGTACGATGCAAGTCACCGAACAAATCGATGCCCTCTACATCCTCAAAACCGATCCCATCGACTATTTAGTCATTCCCCGCCTCCTAGCTTGTTGCATCATGGTGCCGATTTTGACCCTATTTTCCCTGATTGTGGGTATGACGGGAGGACTGGCGATCGCTTCGAGCCTGTATAACATCTCCCCATCTATGTTTCTCGAATCCGCGCGCAACTTTCTCCTGATTTGGGACTTGTTCAATTCCGCGATCAAAGGCGGCATTTTTGGCGGTTTAATTGCGGTCATCGGCTGTAGCTGGGGGTTAACCACCACTGGCGGTGCCAAAGGAGTGGGGGAGTCTACCACCACTGCTGTCGTTACGGCCCTGATGGCGATTTTCATCAGCAATTTTTTCCTCTCCTGGATTATGTTCCAAGGGGTGAGTAATGCGTCACTATCTCTTTGAGTTTTGGAGTCAATGGACAATTGACAATGGGTCAGTGGCGACGCTCTCCCGTGTCTCCCTTGTCTCTCTATGTCCGCCCCCTCCCCGCTCCCGCCGCGTCCTCTGCTCTCCCCATCCCTCCCAATTCCCTCAAATCCGCCCATGGTATAAAGTAATGTGTACTGCCGCAGGGAGGAACGCCAACGTGAAAACCCCGACATCGACGTCAAATGCTGCCGAAACCATCGAACTTGCCCCCAGCTATACTTTGCCCCTAGTACTGACTATCGGTGCCATTGGGTTACTGGTGGTACAAGTTTGGGTCGCGGGGGTCATTGCCCTGTTCGGTTTATTTTTGCTGGTGCAAACGGCAATGATTCGCTTGCGGTTCACCCCAACGGCCCTGGATGTCTATCGTTCCGATAAGCTAATTCGCACGTTTCCCTACTGCGACTGGCAAAATTGGCGCATTTTTTGGCCGCCCGTCCCCATCCTGTTCTACTTTAAAGAAATCAGAAGCATTCATTTCTTACCGGTTCTCTTCGACCCGAAAATGTTGCGTACTTGTTTGGAACGGTACTATCCTCTGTCGGATGGATAACCCCGAATCGAGCCGCGCTAACTCGAAAATTGCGATATTCATGAATCCAGACGAATCCCGAAACCCCGATTCACCCAAACCTCCAACTCCCAACGCCAACGAAACGTCTTCTTCCGAGATGACCTCGCTCGGTTCGAATCAACCTGAGGAGTCTAAAACCCCGTTGGCACTCGATCCGATCGCCGCAACTCCCTCGACACCCAAACCCTCAGCGTCCAAACCCTCAGCTGCCAAACCGAGCGCCCCGCCCAGTCGAGACGCAAGCCAAACGCCGTTAGGGCAAAAACGCCAAACCCTCACCGAAGAAATCGCCACGCTGCAAGCAACCAAAGTGCAACTGCTACAAGAACAAGAGCAGATGCAAGCAGCGATGAATCGATTGGTGAAGGAGTCGGTTCGCGAAGCGCAGCAGCGCCGCAAAACCCTCGAAATCGAGATCGAAAAATTAGAACGCCGTCAGGAGCGCATCCAGATGGAAATGCGGACCACTTTTGCTGGGGCTTCGCAAGACCTGGCGATGCGGGTGCAGGGTTTCAAAGAATACTTGGTGGGGAGTTTGCAGGATTTAGCCGCCACCGCCGAGCAACTCGATCTGACCCCCCCCGCACCTCCAGCACCCGAACGAGGTTCCGCTTCCGAAGACCCCAGTCGGGACGATCGCGCTAATCCTCAGTTTTCCCAACAGGGATTTCAGGAAGAAACCCGGCAAATTCGCCGGCTGCTCGATCGATACCGCAACCAACCGGATTACTACGGTCCTCCGTGGCAGCTGCGCCGCACCTTCGAGCCGATTCACGCCGAGCGGGTTTCTTACTGGTTTTTCAGCCAGGGAGGACGCGGCGCGCTGCGGACTTTGGGTTCTCGCCTGCAAAACGTTTTGATTGCTTCGGCGATCGCATCGGTGTTGCGAGTCCTCTACGATCGCCGTCTGTGCGTTCTGATTTTGGCCAATACTCCCGAACGATTGGGTGAATGGCGGCGCGGCTTGCAGGACTGTTTGGGAATTTCGCGGGCGGATTTCGGACCCGATCGGGGCGTGGTGTTGTGCGAAGCGCCCGAACCCCTGGCTCAACGGGGCGATCGACTCTTACAGGCGGGTCGGCTGCCGTTGATTCTGATTGACGAATCGGAAGAGCGCGTTCCCCTATCGATGCTACAATTTCCTCTCTGGCTCGCCTTTGCCCCCGATCCGGATACGGCGAGTTTCTATTAACGCCATGTGCAACTTGTTTATCCAAAACCTGACCGCACGGGGGAATGGGGAATGGGGAATGGGGAATGGGAGATTTTTCGACTCGCTCACCATATGGCTTGGCAAAAAGATTGCACACCGCGTTATTAAGTTTCTATTTCACATTCGATCGATTTTCGAGGGAGTGGTAAGTGGCGATGACGGATTTTCCCGACTGGAATCAACTGGCAGATCGCGCTTTGGCAGGCGAGTTACTCGATCGCGAGGAGGCTCGCGCCATTGTCAGCGCGCCGGACGAACTGCTCCTGGAACAACTGGCGGCTGTTTATCGGGTGCGACGGCACTACTGGGGAAATCGAGTGCGATTGCATTTTTTGCTCAACGCTCAGAGCGGTTTGTGTCCCGAGGACTGCCACTACTGCTCCCAGTCGAAAATTTCCGCTGCCGAAATTGAAAAATACCCGATGTTGGCGCGGCAAAAAATTCTCGATGCGGCCGAGCGGGCGGCACAATTGAAGGCGGGAACGTTTTGCATGGTGATTTCCGGGCGTTCTCCTTCGGAATCGGTCTTTGAGAAGGTTTTGGATGCGGTGCGATCGGTCAAAGACCACCACGATTTGAAAATTTGTGCCTGTTTGGGACTCCTCGATGCCGAGCAAAGCCGCCGCCTCGCGGAAGCTGGAGTCGATCGAGTCAATCACAATCTCAATACCTCGGAAAACTTCCACCCTCAAATCTGTACCACCCATACCTTCGACGATCGCCGCGCAACGGTGAAAAACGTCCAAGCTGCCGGGATGACTACCTGTTCTGGGGGGATTCTGGGGATGGGAGAATCCGACGAGGATGCGATCGATTTAGCCTACTCCCTGCGCGAACTCAACGTGACGAGCGTGCCGCTCAATTTCCTAATTCCCATTGAGGGTACGCCCTTTTCTGGACGTGGCGAACTCGATCCCCGCCACTGCCTGCGCTTGTTGTGCTTGTTCCGCCTGATTCTGCCGAGTCAGGAGATTCGCATCGCCGGGGGACGGGAAGTGCATTTGCGATCGCTCCAACCCCTGGGATTGTACGCTGCGAACTCGATCTTTATCGGCGATTACCTCACCACTCCCGGTCAAACCGCACGACGGGATTTCGAGATGATTCGCGATGCGGGATTCGTTCTCGAAGCTGCCGATGGTCGCGTTTTGGATGGCAATCCCCTGGAAGAGTTTGAAGCCGCTGTCGATAATGAAAAATTAAAAATTAAAAATTAAAAATTCAGACGTCTCATTTTCCCCTTCCCCCTTCCCCCTTCCCCTCGTGCGAGAGGATTTTGGAGAATTAAGTTGCACATGGCGTTATTGGTAATTCCACCGCATTTGATATGACTCAGCCTAACTCCAGATCGGTGACCGATCGCATCATCGTTCCTCTCGACGTTTCCACCGAAACCGAAGCCGTTGCTTTAATCGAGTCTCTGCCCCAAGTCTCGTTCTGGAAGGTGGGTTTAGAACTCTTCGTCAGTACCGGTGCGACTGTGCTACCCATCCTCAAAGAACGCAACAAGCGCGTCTTCCTCGATTTAAAATTGCACGATATCCCCAATACCGTCGCCGGGGCTTGTCGGGCTGCCGCACGCTACGGGGTAGATTTGCTGACTATCCATGCCACCGCCGGACGTGCGGCGCTCAAAGGGGCGGTTGAAGCCGTTCAAGAGGGGGCCCAAGCGGCTAACGTCGAACCCCTCAAACCGATCGCCATTACCCTCCTCACCAGCCTCAATTCCCGAGACCTGGCTTTCGATTTGAAAATTCCGTTGGAACTGCCCGAATATGCCCTGCAAATGGCACTGCTGGCCAAAGAGTCGGGCATGGCGGGGGCGGTTTGTTCCCCCCAGGAAGTCGAACAGTTGCGGCGAGTCTGCGGCGATCGCTTTTTGTTGGTTTGTCCGGGGGTGCGACCGACTTGGGCGAATTTGGGAGACCAGCGCCGCGCCACCACCCCAGCAGAAGCATTGAAGGCGGGGGCGGATTACTTAGTCATCGGTCGCCCGATTACAACAGCAGATGACCCCGCAGCGGCATTCGATCGCATTTGTGAGGAACTCAAATAACGTCAGGTGCGCAATCAGACTTACCGGCGAGGGTGGGTGTGGGGTGTGGGGTGTAGGGTGTGGGTAATCGAAAAGCATCATCGTCGATTCTGATGAGTCAGAATTTGAGTATCTTATCGTTCACCTTAATCTCAAGGTGTTCGAATCGCTCTTGCCCATCCACCTCCAATAGTGGAATTTCAGCCCCACTGGTCATTACCGCGACTCTGCTTAACCCGCGCTTCACTTTAAATCACGCGAGTAAACTCGAGTTCAAACCAAATCGGGAAAAACCTGATGCAGTGCCGGATGAATCAGTTGCCCATCGCGGACGTTAACGGCTTTAGCAAGGGCAGGCTCGATCTCGATCGCGTCTAAACCTCGATCGGCAAGTTTGACCACATAGGGTAGGGTACTATTATTCAGCGCTTGGGTTGCCGTCCAAGGAACCGCTCCGGGCATATTCGGCACGCCGTAGTGAACGACTCCTTCTTCGATATAGGTGGGATGGCTGTGGGAGGTGGGATGTAAGGTTTCAACGCACCCTCCCTGATCGACGGCAACATCGACAATCGCCGAACCGGGACGCATCTGCCGCACCAAATCGCGCGGCACGAGAATGGGAGGCTTGCGACCGGGAACGAGTACCGCCCCGACGACTAAATCCGCTTGGGAAATCACCTCCTCAATGGTGGAAATATTGCTGTAGAGGAGTTCGACGCGAGACCCGAAGAGGGTTTCCAAGTATGATAGTCGCGCCACGTTAATATCGAAAATCTGTACCTGCGCCCCCATGCCGACGGCAATTCGCGCCGCTTCCGTACCGACGACACCGCCACCGAGAATGGCCACCCGACCGGCACGAACCCCAGGAACGCCACCGAGTAAGATTCCCCGTCCGCCGTACTGACGCTCTAAAAACTGCGCCCCGAACTGAACCGATAGGCGACCGGCAATGATGCTCATGGGGGCGAGTAGGGGGAGGGTTCGATCGCTTAGTTCGACGGTTTCGTAGGCGATCGCGATCGCCCCAGAACTGATTAAATGCTCCGTCAAGGTGCGATCGGCGGCCAAGTGCAAATAGGTAAAAAGCAGTTGCCCTTTTTGAATATAGGGATACTCGGCGACCAGGGGTTCTTTGACCTTGACGACGAGTTCTCGCTGCCAGGCTTCCTCGGCGGCAGGCACGATGGTTGCCCCAGCTTGCCGGTAGTCGTCATCGCTAAATCCAGCCCCCACACCCGCACCGGTTTCCACAAACACTTGATGGGTGCGATCGTGCAGAACTCGGACGCTGGCCGGACTCAATCCAACTCGAAATTCTCGATCTTTAATTTCCTTGGGAATGCCTATTTCCATGAACCTACCTTCAACCCTTGTAACGACCGATACCCAGAGATACGCGGTTCTCGTGGCGAGGGAGCCTGCGATCGAGTCGAAGAGGCGATCGACCCGTCGAATTCATGCCCAACTGCCAGGAGAACGGCGATACCTCTAATCCCTATTGTGGAATAATTGATTCGATCTTCGTGGGATAGAAGGCTACAAAATCTCCGATTCGGGCTGGCCAAATGTATGCTTCACACCCCATCCTCGCCAGACACTGTCTTATCCCGAACTGAGGTTAACTGGTACATCCCGTTATATGATATTCGAGTAGCTGGGTCAGTCTCGAACGATCGAACCCCAAATCATTCCTTTCTGGATTAATCTGCCCCGTTCTCCAAGCTTCCTTTGTTTATCTACCTATAATGTCAGCGTCGATTCTCTCCTCTACTCAAACCAGCTTTCCCCTGACAGCCGTTGTCGGACAGGATGCGATTAAATTGGCCCTGCTGCTCACTGCCGTCGATCCGGGATTGGGTGGAGTGGCGATCGCCGGGAAGCGGGGAACGGCGAAATCGATTATGGCGCGGGCGCTGCACTCGCTTCTCCCCCCCATCGAAGTCCTCTCGGATTCCCTGAGTAACTGCGATCCGCAAAAACCCGAAGAATGGGACGATCGAGCCCTCGAACTCCACGGTAGCTCGGTCAACGGCAGCATCCCGGAACTTCCCACCCAAATTATTCGCGCCCCCTTCGTCCAAATTCCCCTCAACATCACGGAAGATCGATTGCTCGGTTCCGTGGATGTGGAACAGTCGGTGAAGCAGGGGGAACCGGTGTTTCAGCCGGGATTGCTCGCCCAGGCGCACCGAGGGGTTCTCTACGTGGATGAAATTAACCTCCTCGACGACCAAATCGCTAACCTGCTGCTGAGCGTCCTCACGGACGGTCGCAACCGGATCGAGCGTGAAGGCATCAGTTTTTCGCACCCTTGTCAACCCCTACTCATCGCCACCTACAATCCCGATGAGGGGCCGTTGCGAGAACATCTGCTCGATCGGATTGCCGTCAGCCTGAGTGCCGATCGGGTGTTGGATTTAGAGGAACGGGTGGAAGCCGTCGATCGCGTTCTCGACTACGCCCGCTCTCCCCAAGAATTTCTCCAGGGGTTCGATGAAGAAATCGACAACCTGAAAACCCAGATTCTCCTGGCGCGGGAGTGGCTGAAGGATGTCGAAATTACACCGGACCAAGTCTCCTATCTCGTCACCGAAGCAGTGCGGGGTGGGGTGCAGGGTCATCGCGCCGACCTATTTGCAGTGCGAGTCGCCAAAGCCGTTGCCGCCCTCGACGGACGCACGGAAATCAATGCCGACGATTTGCGCCGCGCGGTGGAGTTAGCGATCGTCCCTCGCGCGACCATCGTTCAAACTCCGCCAGATGAAGCGCCACCCCCACCCCCCCCGCCACCGCCACCGGAACAGAACGAAGAACAGCAAGACGACGATCGAGAAGAAGAGGAACCCGAAGAGCCAGAAGAGCAGGAACAGCAACTGGAAGTTCCCGAAGAATTCATGTTCGACCCCGAGGGGGTGCTGCTCGATCCCGAGGTGCTGTATTTCGCTCAGGCAACCCAGCGACAGGGGAATTCCGGCAGTCGCAGTCTGATTTTCTCCGAAGATCGAGGGCGCTACGTGAAGCCCATGTTGCCCAAAGGTGCGGTGCGGCGGGTAGCCGTGGATGCGACCCTGCGGGCGGCGGCCCCATACCAGAAATCCCGGCGGATGCGCCAGCCGGAACGGAACGTCATCGTCGAACAAAGCGATTTGCGATCGAAGCGATTGGCCCGCAAAGCCGGTGCGCTGGTAGTGTTCGTCGTGGATGCCTCCGGTTCCATGGCTCTCAACCGGATGCAATCGGCGAAAGGAGCGGTGATGCAACTGCTGACTGAAGCTTATCAGAGTCGCGACCAAGTGGCGCTGATTCCCTTCCGAGGGGAACAGGCAGAGGTGTTGCTACCTCCGACGCGATCGATTACCACGGCACGACGACGGATGGAACGGATGCCCTGCGGTGGCGGTTCTCCCCTCGCTCACGGTTTGACTCAGGCGGTACGGGTGAGTTTGAATGCCATGCAGTCGGGGGATGTCGGTCAAGCGGCGATCGTGGCGATTACCGACGGACGGGGGAATATTCCCCTAGCCCGATCGCTCGGAGAACCCCAAGAACCGGGGGAAAAGCCGGATATCAAGGGCGAGTTGCTCGAAATTGCCGGTAAAATCCGCGCGCTGGGATTGCAACTGCTCATTATCGATACGGAAAATAAATTTGTATCTACCGGGTTTGGGAAGGAACTCTCCAAGCAAGCGGGCGGGATGTACCATTATTTGCCCAAAGCCACGGATACAGCAATTGCGGCGATGACTCAAAGTGCGATCGCCGATCTGAAATCTCGTTAACCCCAGATTGGGGTTTCGATCGAATATCTCTCGTACTTATCCTCTCCCCATCTGGAGTGTCTGTCCGATGCTTGCCCCCTTTCCTCCCGAAATCTCATGAATCTCTATCAACCGTTTTTGGACGAAGCGATCGCCACCCTCGAAAAGCGTCTGGATCTTTCACCCTATCCCATTCCCGAAGGGTTCGAGCAAAAGACGGCCACGACGGGAAGCAAAAAAAATCCTCAAGAAGTGGTGACCACTAGTTATGCTTGGAGCGCGCCCAAACTCCGGCAGATTCGGATCGCCCACGTTCAAGGCGGTCAGGCGTTGCAGGTCTTAAATTTCGTCATTTTTCCCCAACTCACCTACGATCTGCCCTTCTTTGGGGCGGATTTGGTGACCCTGCCGGGGGGACATCTGATTGCCATCGATATGCAACCGTTGTTTCGAGACGACCCCGCCTACCAAGAAAAGTACACTCAACCCATTTGGTCGACCTTTAAAGCGCACCAACAGCACTTGAGTTGGGGAGGAGACTTTCCCGACGAGGCAAGACCGTTCTTTTCGCCGGCATTTTTATGGACGCGCCCTCAAGAAACGGAAATAGTCGAGACTCGTGTATTTGATGCATTCAAAGATTACTTGAAAGCCTACCTGGATTTCGTCGAAGCTGTCGAATCCGCCCCCCCCTCGCAATTGGATGCCATTCGCACTTCCCAACTGAAATATTTGCAGTATCGCGCTGAAAAAGACCCCGCACGGGGCATGTTCCAACGCTTCTACGGTTCGGAGTGGACGGAAGAGTACATTCACGGCTTCCTGTTCGATTTGGAACGGAAATTGGCAGAGGGTGCAGTTTGAGTACTGTCGTTCTCGAGGGTTGTGGTTCGATCGGATGAGTGTGAGTTCGGGTTCAGAACGCTTTTGAGAGTCATTCTCGGAAAAAATAAGCTTCGGGTCATCTCATTGGGATGATTCACTCGCTGGTGATGAAGGGGAGGTAGTGCTTCTCTTGGATGGGCGATCGCGAACTGCATAAGTTCCACATCGCTAGACATACGTAAGGATCGATCGTGCCAACTCGGTTTCTGTGAAAATCGATCGTGAGTTTCAAAAAGGCTTCTCCCTGTCCCCCTTGTCTCTCTTCCTATGCGTTGCCTCTCCCCCAAATTATTTATTCTTTTTGCTACACCACTGATAATGTGTAGTTCTGCAACTCTTGCAGCTGAAAGTATTTCTCCGATTTCTAATTCGAGCGAGCTGGCGCAAATACAAGAGGAACGAAAAGCAGAAGCCGATCGACTTTATCAGTTAGGAATTGAGCAATCTCAAGTCAGTCAGTTTCGCGAAGCCGTGCAATCTTGGGAAGCCGCTCGACAAACTTATCGAGAAATTAGAGATCGTAATGGAGAAGCAAACTCCCTCAGAAATTTAGGCGGTGCTTACAGCCTCATAGGAGAATACCAACGAGCCATCGAACTGCTCGAGCAGTCTTTAGCGATTGACCGAGAAAGCCGCGATCGCAATCGAGAAGCGACTTCCATAATGGGTTTGGGCATCGCTTACTTCTCTCAAGGAGAATACGAACAAGCTATCGAGCTATTCGAGCAGTCCTTCGCTGTGTATCGAGAAATCGGCAATGCCATCGGAGAGGCTGCTGCCCTTGGGAACTTGGGCAATGCTTACTCTTCTCTGGGGCAATACGAACGAGCCATCGATTTTGCCAAGCAGTCTTTAGCTCTCAAACAAGAAACTGCCGATGTATTAGGAGAAATTAACGCCCTCGGGAATTTGGGCAATGCGTACTCTTCTTTGGGGCAATACGAACGAGCCATTAATTTCTACGAACAGTCCTTAGCGCTCGCTCTGGAGATTGGTAATCGTAATGGAGAAGCCAATTCCCTGATGGGTTTAGGAAATGCTTTCTCTTATTTGGGCGAAGATGAAAAGGCGCTTGAACTCTTCGATCGGTCTTTAGCCATCTACCAAGAAATCGGCAATCGTAACGGAGAAGCTAACTCTCTCCAGAAT
This sequence comes from Zarconia sp., assembly GCF_057467645.1. Lineage (NCBI taxonomy): Bacteria > Bacillati > Cyanobacteriota > Cyanophyceae > Oscillatoriales > Zarconia > Zarconia sp. The sequence continues at coordinate 30,271 of NZ_JBRJXU010000180.1, read as the reverse complement.
TTGGGTGCGACTTACCGCAGCCTAAAACAATACGAACGAGCAAGGGAACTTTACCAGCAATCTTTAGTTATTAAACGAGAAATTGGCGATCTAGAAGGAGAAGCCACTTCCCTAGGAAATTTAGGAATTGCATACTTCTTCCTAGAGCAATACGAACAAGCAACAGAAGCCTTCTTTGCTTCGATCGAAATTTATGAGTCTTTACGGGATGAAGACTTTCCTGATGCCGACAAAATTGCCTTTTTCGATATCCAAACATCTCCCTACAACTTTCTACAACGTTCCCTGGTGACCCAAGGTCAAATCGAACAAGCCCTCGAAATCTCCGAACGGGGACGCGCCCGTGCATTCGTCTCCTTGCTTGCTCAAAAACGAGGACTCCATGGGGTCGATGAATCGCTACCACCCCCATCGAGCGAACAAATTCGGCAACTCGCCCGACAAGAAAACACGACCCTGGTTCAATATTCCGTTGTCAGTTGCGATCGACTTTTCGCCTGGGTCATCCAACCCAGCGGAGCTATCGACTTCCGCGAAATCGACTTGAGTTCCCTCGATGACAGCTTTGGCGACTTCATCGAGCATTCCCGAAAAAGTGTGGGGATTCGCGGCTGTGACCTCGCCATTATTACCGTTCGACCCAGCCAAGAAGAACTCGCCGCACGGCAAACCCACCATCTGAAGCAACTCCACCAACTCCTCATCGAACCCATCGCCGACTTACTTCCCGCCAACCCCGAATCCCCCATTGTCTTCATCCCCCACCAATCCCTGTTCCTCGTTCCCTTCCCCGCCCTCATCAATGCCGACGGCGAATACCTGATCCAAAACCACACCATCCTCACTGCACCGTCGATTCAGGTGTTGGAATTGACGGGGAGACGGGGGGATGGGGGGACGGGGGGAGGGGGAGAGGTGTTAGTCGTGGGAAATCCGACGATGCCGAGTATTTGGAATCCCGATACAGACGAAACCCAGCGCCTCTCGAACCTTCCCGGTGCCCAATCCGAAGCCATTGCCATTGCCGAACTGTTCGATACCCAACCCCTCCTCGGGGACGAGGCCACGGAAACCTCCATCACCGAACGTATGTCCACCGCCCAAATCATCCATCTCGCCACCCACGGACTTCTGGACTACGGCATCCCGGAAGAAACCGGCGTACGGGACTTTCCGGGAGCAATTGCCCTCGCCCAAGGCAACGGCGAAGATGGCTTGCTCACGTCAGCCGAACTCCTGGAAATGAACCTAAACGCAGAACTCGTTGTCCTGAGTGCTTGCGATACCGGGCGGGGCAAACTCAGCAGCGATGGGGTAATTGGGTTATCTCGCGCCCTGATTGGGGCTGGAGTCGAAAGCGTGATGGTGTCGCTGTGGGCCGTTCCCGATGCCCCGACTGCGGATTTGATGGTGGAGTTTTACCAACAGTGGCAAGCCACGGGGAATAAAGCCCAAGCTTTACGCCAAGCGATGCTGACGACGATCGAAACTCATCCGGAACCTCGAAATTGGGCGGCGTTTACCCTCGTCGGGCTTGAATAAAACGAATGACTTATCGCTTATCGCCGAATTTGCACAACGTTTCCAAACTCAATTGCGATTCCATTGGTTTCCAGTTTTGCTCTTGGAAGATGAGAGCTGCAAGATGGGCGATCGAGAGTAGAATAGCTGCGATCGCCAAAATGTAACCGTGCAGTGCGTACATATGCTGCAAGGTAATGCTACTAATCCCACTTCCCCCAGCGAGTATCTCTCGCAAAAACGAACCCACCACCGGAATCGATTCTACGATACTCAATTCGATTTTGAAGCGCCAAAAACTTGTTTGCTCCCAAGTCAAGACAATCGCCGTCCAACTCAGTCCGATCGCGGCGATCGCTAACAAAATACCACTCACCCAACTTGCAAACCAAGACAGCAAAAACTCACGCCCGAAAAACATCACGACAATCTGTACGAACGCCAAAACAATTAAACCGTTTCCAGCAATATCGTGCAAACTGAGAACGATCGCCCCGTTCTCAATTTCATTCGCAATCGTTGTTAGCGATGAATGCGCTCCCAGTGCTGTGGGCTGGTAGTAAAACGCCAGCATCACTCCGGTCATCGCAGCAATACCGCAAAGGGTCAGTTCCGCCACTGCTAGTAATGTTGCCGTTCGTTGGAGAATATAGCGAAATCGATCGGGTGCAATTGATTGAGTCATTTTTTTATGGCGATTCGATACAAATTTGAATTTGAAAAAATTGGTTTTAAATACTCGTTTTTTTAATTGATTAAGAATAATTAAACTGGCAATATAAATAACAAAATAAAAGAGTCGCCAGCCAAAAATGAGCTTCACCTGCCACTGGGGGTAACGCGCTTTTAAAATCGATCGAGCGGCAATAATATCTCCGAGCCAATCTTGGTATTCTTCCCACTCTTGGGGAAAACGGCTGATGAATTGACCGATTTTGCCCGCGAATTCCACATCTCGACTCACGTCATACCCCCTTGGCTTGTGCAGTCCAACGGGCGACACGCTCTAGCAACTGTTGCTTGGCAGCCAGTGCTTGAATCCCCATCCCTGTAATTTGGTAGTATTTCCGCCGCGCCCCACTATGTTTTTCCGGTGCTTCGTCACCCCACTGAGACTTGACGAAGCCTTTTTGTTCGAGCTTTTTCAAATTGGGATAGAGGGAATTAAACCGAATCTGCCTGCCTCCACTTTTTTCGATCGCCTCCATAATTTCGAGTCCGTAGCGCCTGTGGAAGCGAAGTGCCCACATAATGACTTCCTGGTTGGGGGTCAAACTCAAATCTCGATCGCTCATATGAATTGTTTGCGACTGTCCCAATTATTTATAATTATCTAAATATATCACTATATCTAAAAAGTAGATACAAAATTTTCCCTTGTCACCAAAGGAAAGCGGATCGCCAAAATGACGATCCGCTTGAATGGGGGTAGATTCAATGAAGGTTAAAATTCGATCGATATTTCGACCTATAAAAGCCCAGCGTTAGCCAATCCGAGAATCAGCCCCGCACCGAGGATATGACCGAAGCTCGTGGTAGCCAGCAGTTCGGGGATACCGAACCCGGCAAACAAACCCGGGAGTTGAGCCGGCAGTGCCGGACCTTGACCGGGATTTTTAATAGCCCAGTTACCGATGGCCAGTGCGAAGAGATTGCAGGTAATCATCAAAATCGCCACCTTGGGCGACCAAGATACGGTGGAAGCTGTTGCGATTAAAGTCGAGTAAATCAAAAAACGTTCTCCTAAATCAGGTAATTTATCGGGCAACGCCACAAAAATTATAAAAATTGGTTGACCGACGATCGCATTTTGTTTCAAGAGTTAATATTCGATCGAATATCTATACAAATGACCCTTTCAACAGCATCAGACTCCGGTCTTCTGGTATCCTGAAAATCGCAATTCAACCGGGGCGATCGAATGTTGCGGGTCAAAATTTGCGGCATCACCCAACCCGCACAGGGTCGAGAAATTGTTAACTTGGGCGCAACCGCCCTGGGGTTTATTTGCGTTGAAGCTTCTCCCCGTTACGTAGACCCAGAACGGATTCGAGAGATTACCCAGCAGCTTCCCCCAAAATCGGTCGATTTGATTGGTGTATTTGCCAATACGACTCTCGATCGCATCGTCGATACCGTCACTATCGGTGGTTTGACAGGGGTTCAGTTACACGGAGACGAATCTCCGGAATTTTGCGATCGAGCGCGCAAATCCCTTGCCGGCATCGAAATCGTCAAAGCCCTGCGGGTCAAAACCACTGATGCCCTCGCCAATATTGCTCCCTATACCGAAACCGTCGATACGTTACTCCTCGATGCCTACCATCCCCAACAACTCGGCGGCACGGGCAAAACCCTCGATTGGGAGGCTTTGCAGGAATTTCGCCCGCCCCTGCCGTGGTTGTTGGCTGGAGGACTCAATCCGGAGAATGTCGGCGAGGCACTTGCTCGGGTGCAGCCCGATGGCATCGATCTATCGAGTGGGGTAGAGCGATCGCCGGGAGATAAAGACTTGCAAAAAGTAGCCTGCCTCTTTGAGAAACTGCAACCCTATCTGTAACGTCGAGTTTGGGGTAGAACAGTTTCTGCCGAGGGTTGAGAACAAAGTATTAATCAACTGCGGACGTTGCGCTATATCTTTACACACTGGCACGATCCACGGTTGCGAAAGATTGTAATATCATCTCGATCGGTAAAGAATTGTAAACTAAGGAAAGAAACTCGGAGATCGAGTTGTCTCCAGTTTTTGCCGTTCAATTTTTCAGTCAAAAATTATCTATGTCTCGTCGTCGCCTATTCGGTTTGTTGCTAACCGTTTGTTTTGCTGCCGTGAGTTGGTTGAGTGCCGTGCAACCCGCTCGTGCCATCGGTGGCACGCTGCCCCCATTAAACAAACCCGCGCCGGAATTTACCCTACCGAGTAACTCCGGAGAGGGAAATATTTCCCTCTCCGACTATCGCGGGCAATGGGTTGTGGCGTATTTTTATCCCGCTGACTTTACCCCCGGCTGTACCATCGAAGCCCGTCGGTTCCAGCAAGACTTACCCAAATACATCGATCGCAATACTCAGATTCTCGGTATCAGTGCCGATGATGTAGTCTCCCATGCAGATTTTTGCGACAGCGAGGGCTTGAGATTTCCCCTACTTGCCGATACGAAAGGTCGCGTGAGTAAAGCCTACGGCTCTTGGATTTATTCGCGATCGGTGCGTCACTCCTTTATTATCGATCCCGATGGCATCTTGCGCGATCGCTTCGTCAAGGTGAGTCCGTCGATTCACTCTCGTGAAGTCCTGGAACATTTAGATGCGTTGCAATCGGCTTAGATCGAGACAATTGACAGGGGAGGCTTCGGGAGCAGAGGAGGCCCAGGGATAACGCATGGACAATTGACACCGAGTGCATCTTTTATGTCCTCATTTTCCCATCTCCCCACTTCAACTCCATCTATTAAATCGCGCTATACATTAGGCTCAGGGTCGCCCAAAGGTTCACATCCAAAGCAAAAACATCTTTGGGGAGTCCGAGGTTTTGGGTGGTGTGCAGACTGGCTCGGTGTAAATCTTCTAATATTGCTTGAGCAACCCTTAGGGGCTTGGGCAGCACTTGCAAGCTCAGGGTTTTGGACGGAAGCGTGTCCGAAAGAGCTGCGAGGGTCATATCAAAAGGCTTGTAGCTGCAAATAATTTGAGTTTTGGTCGCTCCCGTCTGGGAGCTGGCGCTCCAAGATTCAGTTGGAGAAGGCAGTATCAGAGTTTGCCCCGGCTCGATCGATAGGTGTTCTCCATCGGGATTGAGGTTACCGATATTGAGGGCAATTTCCTGACCGCTACTCCCTAAACCCAACAAAATAAAATAAACGGGGCGATTGCTGAGATTTTGCAATCGATACTGAAGGCGACTGCCCACCGGTACGGTGGCAATTCCATTCTCCGGGCGGTCCATGAGGGTAGAACCGACTTCCGTTAAACTGGGATTCGCTTTCGCGCGCTGAGTTTGAGTTTCGATTAAAATGCGATTGTCCGGTTCGAGGGTTGCCACAGTGACCTTGATGCCCAGTCCTGACGAACCTTCATTTTCACTCATGCTTAAGAGCTTATCTGCTCGCAGCGCTTCGAGTTGGGGTACTAGGCGATGGACCGCGGTTTTAATCGCTTCATCTCCATCGCTCAAACTACTAGGAATCGGCTCGTGTCCGAGGGTATACAAACCATAGCCGCCGCGATCGGGTAATTTCGGTAATTCGGCCTGAGGTGTTTGGGCCAGGTTGGCTCGCCGAACTTTACCAAACAAGCAGTCCGCCGGTTCGCCCACGTTCGCCGTGGAAACGTTGCGAATCGCCGAGAACGCACTGGTGGCATCCACCCGTTCGATCCGCTCTAAAGTCGAGTCCAAGGCAACAATTAAATTTCGATCCCGAGGGATGGCGCGAATAGCTTCTCGCACGGGTTGTCCCGCTTCGAGAGATGAGTTTTCTGGAGTGGCGAGGGTTTGGACTTTTGCCGTTAACCCCTCTTTGGTGCGAATTTGTAACGAGGAGGAGGGGGTTGTTCCATCTTGGGCGATCGTCTTGAGAATCGAATGAATTCCATAGGATTCTAAGATCGAAACCGGCAGACCGGCCAGCCAAACCCGGGCGGTTTGACCGTCTTCTTCTACGGATAAAACCACGCCATCTACCCCTTGGGAGATTTCCGGTTGCAGGGGGAAAGGTGAATTTTTCCCATCGGGATTGTCATTCGCACAGGGGGGTGCCATGCCCTTACAGACTTGAGGATGCTGTTCGCTGCCAGCAAACTTCTCGACAATACCAGCGGTCTGACCCACGATCGTGTTGAGCTTAGCCGACGGTGTCGCCCACCACAGCTGCTGGGTGAGGGCGTAGGTAAAGACCCCCGCACTGAATCCAGACCATTGAGCTTCCAAGGCCAATTCGCTCGGATGTGCTGCAGACAGGGCAATACCTGGAAGTTTGCGCTGAGAGGAAAATCGACTCAGAAAGCTCGAATCGTTACGCAACTGCGCTTGGAAAGCCAGTTCGGCTTCTCCCACCTGTCCGAGGGTGGGGGTGGGACGCGATCGAATTCGCAAGTTCCCCTGAAAGCCCGTACCGGGGTAAGTATAGCTCGTATCGAGAACCGTCAGGACGTTGCTCGTAGGGAGCGATCGCAGCATCAGCCACAGCGTCTCCTCGGGCAAATCGTTAACCGCAAGAGAGCCTTTGACAGGCAAGACGCCATCCACGGGAACGAGACTGTTTTGGGTCCGCGTGGGTTCCCCAGGCAATTGAATCCGGCTGCCGTAGCCGCTAAAATGAAAAACGACTACATCTCCCGGTTTGGCTTGCTCTCGCAGGTGAGTGATGAATGCCGTTTCAATTTGCGATCGCGTCGCTCGCGTGTTTGTTAAGGTGAGAATATCGCTGGCTTGAAAACCAAACCGATGGATTAGGAGTTCCCGTTGCAGCTCGACGTCGGTGGTACATCCGCTCAGCGGAACGCCATTATTCCCGTAAGCAGCATCGACATATCGATCGATTCCCACCAAAAGAGCCAATTTGCGTTGAGTTGGTTGGGCTAACACTTGGGTGGCACGATTTCCGAGGGCGGCAAAACCCGCCTCACTGGTTCCGAGGGCAGCCAGAATCCAGCCTGCCTGTTGTAGAAATCCCCGTCGCTTCATAGCTTCTATCTATTTCAAGGGTCAGCACCGTCGCTTGTCGATCGTCCTCGCGGGCGATCGCCAGTTATGATTTTAGCTCGACACGATCGGTGCGGACCCCCGATCTCCCCATTATTTGTGCTTACTGCTGCATGGCGCGGGCCAGCTCGGCTGCCACTTCCGGTCGAGAGAACTGTGGGGGGGGAAGTTCGCCGCGACGCAGCATCTCCCGCACCTTCGTTCCTGACAGGTGAATGCGCTCTTCAGGAGAGCTGGGACTGGTTTTGGTGGTTGCCATCGTCTGAGTCCGCTTGCAATAGAAAGCGTGCTCGAATTTCATCGGTCGGATGCCCAATTCTTCCGGCTCGAACTCATCGAAAATATGCTGGGCGTCGTAGGTTCCGTAGTAGTCTCCCACACCGGCATGATCGCGACCGACGATGAAGTGGGTGCAACCGTAGTTTTTCCGCAGCAAAGCATGGAAAATGGCTTCCCGAGGTCCGGCGTAGCGCATGGCTGACGGGTTGAGAGCCATCTGGACCCGGTCTTTGGGGAAATAATGCTCGAGCATGATTTCGTAGCAGCGCATCCGCACGTCAGCGGGGATATCGTCGCTCTTGGTCGCTCCCACCAAGGGATGCAGGAACAGACCATCCACGGTTTCGAGGGCGCACTTCTGAATGTATTCGTGGGCGCGGTGAATGGGGTTGCGGGTTTGGAAGCCCACAACGGTTTTCCATCCCTTCTCGATAAAGAGTTTGCGCGAATCGACCGGGTCGATTTGGTATGTGGGGAACAGGGGATGGGGGTCCCGTTGTAGCAACCACACGGGACCGGCAAGGTTGATCGGTCCTTGGTTGTAAACGACGGCAACACCCGGATGCTTAGTTTCGTCCGTGCGATAGACGTTGATGGCTTCGTGGGCTTTGTCGTAGCGGTATTTCTGGGTCAGTTCCAGAACGCCGACAAACCGACCGGAAGCATCGTCGAGGCGCACCCGACTTCCTTCTTTGAGGGGTTCGGCGACCTCTTCTGCCACGGAGAGAGTCACTGGAATCGACCAGGGCAGACCGTTAGCCAACCGCATATCGGTGACGACCGTTTCGTAATCGGCTTGCTCCAAGAATCCCGTCAGGGGGCTAAATCCACCGATGGCAATCAGTGCTAAATCGGAAAATGCCCGATCGTCTAATTGAACGCGGGGTAAGGAGTCAGCTTGTTGGAGGAATTCTTCTTTCTGGGCAGGGGTGGCAATGCGATCGATCAGCTCGCCACCGTGGGGGGCAATCGTACTATTGTTAGAACTCAAGGCAATCCCTCTTTGGGTTGAGTGCAATTTGTTGACTAATGTGGCTGTGGCTTGGGCAATCCGTTCTTCGTTGTCTATTCTAAGGGAACGCGCATCGATCCACGAGCTCGGGCGCTGCGGGAATATCGCTGATATATCCCAAACACGAAGCTCAATTCATCGCCCGCGAAGGCGGTGCGAGATCGTCAAAACGTCTTCAAAAATACCTTCAAAAACGCCTCAATCTAAAAGTCCTCTGCAAATTTGTGACACCCTGTCTGTTCCGTCACGGGCGAGCGCGTTTCGTTCTCAAAGATAGTCGGTATTTTCCTCTTACCTTCAGCCTTGCATCGGACTTGGCTTTTTGATAATCCCGCCTCCTAGCAATACGTCATTATCATAGCAAACCGCAGCCTGTCCGGGGGTAATTCCAAATTCCGGTTCGTCGAAGGTAATTTTGACGCAATTATCGTCCAGGGGGAGGACGGTTGCCGGGGCCGGATTCGATCGATAGCGCACCCGAACCTGAGCGCGAATGGGGGTTTGTGGGGGTTCGATCGACACCCAGTTCATTCGCCCGGCGATACATTCGGACTGGTAGACCCGATCGCGATCGCCCACGATGACCTGGTTGCGTCCGGGGTCGAGAGCCACCACGTAGAGGGGGTGGGGGGCAGCAATTCCCAATCCTTTGCGCTGCCCGATGGTGTAATGGTGGATGCCATCGTGCTGCCCTAAAATGTTGCCATCGCCATCGACGATATCTCCGGTTTTGGGGGCGAGGTATTTATCCAAAAAAGTGCGCATGGAACCGTGGGATTCCACCAAACACAAATCCTGACTTTCGGGCTTATCGGCGGTACTCAGGTTGTATTGCGCGGCCAGCTTGCGGGTTTCGGATTTGGGATATTCCCCCAGGGGAAAGACGCAAGCTGCAAGTACGTCTTGGGTGAGGTTGTAGAGAAAGTAGGACTGGTCTTTATTGAGATCGACCGCCCGTAACAACTGGATGCGACCGGTTTCCTCGTCGCGGCGCAGGCGGGCGTAATGTCCCGTGGCGATGCGATCGATTCCTAACGTTTCGCGGGCATAATGCAACATCGGACCGAACTTCACGGCGCTATTACACTGAGAACAGGGCAGCGGCGTAATCCCATCTCCGTAACCCGAGACCAGATAATCGACAATATTGGTTTGGAAAACATCTCGGCTATCGACGATTTGGTGCGGTACGCCCAATTGCTCGCAAATGCGACCCGCATCGACCATGCCTTCCGAGCAGCACTGACCCTTGCCTTTCATCAACCAAAGGGTTAAGCCCACCACCTCATATCCTTGGTGGTGCAAAATGGCGGCAGCGACGGAACTATCGACGCCACCGGAAAGACCGACAACAATCTTGTTCATCTTTTTCGTTTTTGTTTGCCGAGACCGTCCGGACTCAGATATCGTCTCGATCGAGTCAATGAAGTACTCATTTGTCCCGGATTTTCAACTCAGGTTTTCTAAATTTAGCCGGGGATAGACTTCAAAAGCTCGATTAATTTAATATTGCTTTCCTTCTCGTATTGTGACATAGTATCGACCGCGTCCCGATCGAGGAATCGGAGCGAATTTAAAATCGATCGCGCTCGAATCGAAGGAGGTTTCAGACGTGCAGCAATCCGATCGCTCTGGGACATCCGGTCCTGGAGAACTAAAGCCCACAGACGATCCGTTACGAATTATCGAACGAGAGCGCAATCTCCGGGCGAGTCGCCTGGCTGAGGCGCTCGTCGAAACCGAATGGGAACGGGTGTTGAGGGCACTCGATGCCCTAGATGTCGATTCGGGAGATCGCATTGCCGCCGCTCGATTGGTGGGACAGTTCCAGATTCTCGATAAACTGGTGCAAGCATTTTCCGAGGGCAGTTTGAGTTCCGACTATGAAATTGAAGCCCCCTGGCGGCAAAAGCTCATCGAGCGGGTGGTGGAAAGTTTCGAGTTGGATTTCAACCCCTCGTCACCACCCCGTCGATACCGAGGACTCGCCGAGCAACTTGCACAAGCGTGCGGTTTGGAAGTCATTGAAGATTGACAATCCCTCGGCGGCATCCAGACAAACTCGAATCGTACCTATGAGAACCATCAACAAAAATCGTTTCTTTTGGATCGGAGCCTCGATCGGTCTAATTTTAGATCGGCTGACCAAATACTGGGTGGTACAAAACTTTACCCTCTCCCAAAGCATTCCCCTGTGGCCGGGGGTTTTTCACTTCACCTACGTCACGAATACGGGAGCGGCATTTAGTTTGTTTTCCGGGAGTGCGTGGTTGCGGTGGCTGTCGCTGCTGGTGAGTCTGGCTTTGATGGCCTTGGCGTGGTTCGGTCCCCGATTGACGCGCTGGGAACAAGCCGGATATGGTCTAATTTTAGGAGGTGCGATGGGTAATGGCATCGATCGCTTTGCCACTGGGGAAGTGGTGGACTTTCTCGATTTTCGGTTGATTCGATTTCCGGTATTCAACCTGGCCGATGTGTTTATTAACGTTGGGATTGTCTGTTTGCTCGTTGCCATGTGGCATCAGTCTTCTGAAACCCAATAATGTCGAATTCGGTGCAGCACTTTGAAAAAGATTAGATTTTTAGATTCTCAATTCAATTCCCAACATTCTTCATAACATTAAAGTCAGAAGTCGAGTACTTCACCACAGATGTGATGGTAGTTCGTTGAGTGGGGGTTATCTTCCCGTGCCGATCCAGAATTGGGTCGGTTTAGGCACGGGGAAGTTACCTTTACCGCCGATCTCCATCGTGGTTCAGTACTCGCCGACCGATCTAATCCCAGAATCTTGGGAGATTTCAACTCGAAGCGGATTGTATCTGGCACGTCCACATCCCGAACGCCGAAATCCGCCGACTCTCTCAATATCTGCGGAGATCGATGAATACAGCGATCTCGCAGAGCGCTCAATCTCACAACGCGCAGTTTTCTCCCCCACCTCGCCGGTGCTTCCCATACTCCCCCAGCTCGCCAACACAAGTATCTTAAATAGACATCCGTTCGAAATCAAAAGTTCAGACAATTTCTAGACCGAAGTCATGAATTTATTCTCCCTTTCACCCTTAAGCCTTGACCTTTAACCCTTTTCTTCCAGATGTCTAATATCTTGAAGATCGCTATCACGCACAGTCGAATGCAGAAGATCGCAACCCGAAAGCCATGACTTCACCCCAGCCCCCCCAGAACTCGAACCAACCCGATACCCAACCCCCCAAAACCTTTTTGGGGAAAGTGACCCAAGTGGTCAAAAAAGCGGTGCGGGTGGATTTTAACAAACTCGAACTCAAACCCGATGCCCGAGTTCCCGAACTTTGGGTGCAAGAAGGCGACCAGAGCAAAGCCCAAGTTTATCCTCTGCTGGGCGATCGCTACTTGGTGGGGCGATCGTCGAAAGCTTGCGATATCGTCGTTCGCAGCGATAAGGTCAGCCAAACCCACGCCTCCATTTCCCGAGATAGCCGCCAGCGGCGCGCTCCCTTTACCCTCACAGACGAAAAGTCCACCAACGGCATCTACCGGGGACGGCGACGGATTAAAGAAGTGGAACTGCACCACGGGGATATCTTCACCCTCGGGCCGCCGGAACTAGCTGAGGCGGTGCGCGTTCAATTTGTCGATCCGCCCCCCTGGTACGTGAAAGCGTTTCGCTGGAGTTTGTACGGGACTGGCAGCATCACGGCGTTGGTGGGTCTTTGGATTGCTTACGAGTGGACGAAAATTCCCGTGCGTCCCCTACCGCGATCGGTCAACGGACCGGTGGTGGTGTATTCCCGCGACGGCCAGGCGTTGCGCCAGCAAACTCAAACCGCCCACATCGAGAAGAAACGATTATCGGAATTTTCCCCCTACCTTGCCGATGCGGCGGTAGCCTCGGAAGATAGTCGCTTTAACTGGCACTTGGGCATCGATCCCTTGGGAATTTTGCGGGCAATCTGGACGAATCTCGGCAGTGGGGAAATTCGCGAAGGGGCTAGTACCATTACCCAGCAGCTCGCCCGCAGTTTGTATCGGGATTACGTGGGAACATCCGATTCTGCCGGTCGCAAGCTCCGAGAAGCGGTGGTGGCTCTGAAGTTGGAGACATTTTACAGCAAAGACGAGTTGCTCCTGCTGTATTTGAACCGGGTGTTTTTGGGTCTGGATTTGTACGGCTTCGAGGATGCGGCGCGGTTTTATTTTGGCAAGTCCGCTGCGGATTTAAATCTTTCTGAGGCGGCGACGCTAGTGGGGATTTTGCCGGCTCCGAATAGTTTTAACCCGATTCAAAACTATCAGCTGGCCGTGGAGTACCGAGATCGAGTCATCGATCGCATGCGGGCCATGGGAACCATTTCCACGGAGGAGGCGAATCGGGCGCGGCGATCGCGCATCGAAATCAATCCCAAAGCGCAGGAAATTCTCCAAAGTACGATCGCCCCCTATTTTTACGATCGCGTTTTTGCCGAACTCGAAGAATTGCTGGGGGTGGGGTTGGCCCGCGAGGGGAATTTTATCGTCGAGACGGGACTCAATATCCGCTTGCAAGCCCTAGCGGAAAGTACCATCGAAACTGGAGTGAATACCCTGGGGGCGACAACGGGTTTCTCTCAAGGTGCCCTTGTGTCTATCGATACTCGCGATGGAGAAATTCTCGCCCTCACTGGCGGCGTAGATTACCAACAAAGTCAGTTTAACCGCGCCACCCAAGCCCTGCGGCAACCGGGATCGACCTTTAAGGTGTTTGCCTATGCCGCAGCCCTCGAAGACGGATTTTCCCCCGGCAAAATTTACTCCTGTGCTCCCCTCTCCTGGCGAGGTCAGTCTTTTAGTGGTTGCGAGCGCACTGCGGGAAGCGCGACGATGTACCAGGGATTGGCACAGTCGGAAAATTCTGTCGCCCTGCGGGTGGCGCAAGATACGGGACTCGATCGAGTGGTGCAGATGGCCCGGAAAATGGGCGTTACCGCCGATCTCAATCCCGTCCCCGGCTTGGTGTTGGGGCAAAGCGAAGTGACGCTGCTGGAGATGACCGGGGCCTACGGGGTGCTCGCCAATCAAGGCTGGCTCAATCCCGCTCATGCCATCCGTCGGATACTCGATAGCAGCGAATGCACCGATCCCGATGACGTCAAAACCTGTCGGGTGATTTACGATTACGAGCAAGAACGGCGCAACAGTCGCCGCGCCCTTTCTCCGGAAGTTTCGTTTACGATGACGGAGTTGCTGCGGGGGGTGGTACAAAATGGTACCGGCGCGAGTGCCTATTTAGGCTTAGATGGGGCGGGCAAAACGGGAACCACCAACAATGGAGTGGATTTGTGGTACATCGGCTACCTCCCCAGTCGAGCGGTGGCGACGGGGGTGTGGTTGGGCAACGATGATAATACCCCCACCTACGGCAGTAGCGCTCAAGCCGCTCAGGTTTGGAAGGATTACATGGGGCAGGCTGCGAGGTGATTGGGGGACAGGGGGACAAGGGGACAAGGGGACAAGGGGACAAGGAGACAAGGAGACAAGGAGACAAGGAGACAAGGAGACAAGGAGACAAGGGGACAAGGAGACAAGGGGACAAGGAGACAAGGGGAGCAGGGGGAATGGGTAGAGAATCTATGTGCGATCGAACCGGATACGTTGTAGATGAGCGATAAAGACGAAATAACGCGAATTCTCGGTATCGATCCGGGATTGGCAACGGTGGGGTTTGGGGCGATCGAATGTACGAAAACCTCCCAAAATTTCGATCGGGTGCGAGTTCTCGATTTTGGCATTATCAAAACCCCAGCCAAACAGGAAATCGGACAGCGGCTGAAAACGATTTACGAGGATTTACACGCCTTAATCGAAGCCTTTAAGCCAGATTTAGTTGCGGTGGAAAAGCTTTTTTTCTATCGCATGGGCAATACGATTTTAGTGGCTCAAGCACGGGGGGCGATCGTGTTAGTTTTGGCGCAACGAAACCTCAAATGGGTTGAGTTTACCCCGGCTCAAATTAAGCAGGCACTGACGGGATACGGGAATGCCAAAAAGGATGAAGTGCAGGAAGCGGTGGCACGGGAGTTGGAGTTAGAGGTGATTCCCAAACCCGATGATGCGGCGGATGCGCTGGCGGTGGCACTGACGGCGTGGTATCAGGTTTAGTTGGCCGATCTTAACCTCAGTTTTGGGTGAGAGTGGGGAATGGGGAACAATTGATTCAAACGATAATTCAAAGCTTAACGGGCTGGATTTTTATTTTTTTCCAGGACATCAATTTTCCACTCTTCTCCTTTTTTGATGATGTCCGCTTTCAGGGGAACTTCTCGTCCGTTTGCCAGAACGACGTTTACATCTAATGTTTTACGATTATTAGCGCGATCGGGAACGGGCATCGAAACTCGCTTGTATTTATCGAGTTTATTGGATTTGATAAATTTTTTAAATTTAGCTGGAGGAGTACGAGATTGAAATTTAGGACTCGTCATCTCGTAAGCACCATCGAGATTTCCAGCAATCACCAACTCAAAAAAGTCGGTAAGAACGCTGGTTAGCTTGCGAGTTCCCAGAAAAAAGCGAAAGGCAAAAAATGCCCAGGCTAAGACCACCGAACCGGCCGCGATACCCACAGCAATTTCTATATAAATTAAATATGGTTGAATAGCTTCCATTGTTTCTTAATGTTATTTCGATCGAATTTTACTAGAACTCTAGATTTTAAGTAAAGAACGGGCAAAATATTTTAATAATATGCTGAGTTAAAGCTTTCTAAGGATTATTAATTTGGAAATATATTCGATAGATTTAGATTTCGATCTTCCAAAAAAGGGAAAGCGACAGTTATATTGGGTAAAAATATTTGTCGCTGACTGTAGTGGAAAAATCCAATTTCTGTAAGGCGATGGTATTCCTCGATCGTAAATATCTTCTGAGTTGCTAAAGTCATCGTTTTATCGAAGCTTAGAAATTACGCCACGTGCAACTTGTTTATCCAAAACCTGACCCCACGGGGGAATGTGGAATTGGGGATTTTTCCCCTTCCCCCTTCCCCTTTGACCCCGAGCGAGAGGATTTTGGAGAATTAAGTTGCACATGGCGTTAATACTTCCGTTCCTGAGGTTCGAACATCGAAATCGCCACCGGCATTCCGCCAATTTCAATCCCTGCCGGAGAATAATAAGCCAGGGTATGTTTGAGGAAGTTCTCATCATCTCGGCTGGTAAAATCTTCCCGGAAATGTGCCCCCCGACTTTCCCGACGATTCAGCGCTGAAGTCAGAATGGTTCGGGCAACCACCATCAGACTATTCAACTCCATCGCTTCGATAATTTCCGTATTCCAAAGCGTACCTTTATCATCCAAATACACCTGCTGGCATTGCTGCTGCAACTTCTCCAACTGCTGCATCCCCTCACTCATCAACCCATCGCTGCGGAATACACCGCAATGTTCGCTCATGGAATCCTGCAACGCCTGACATACTGCGTTAATCCGGTATTCGCCACTGCGATCGAACAACCCCTGTATCTGCTGTCGCGCCTCTGCCAAATATCGTTCTTCATCCACCTGGGGTAACTTGCGATTTTGCACGTCTGCGGCGATCGAACTTCCCGTGACTTTGCCATATACCACGCACTCCAGCAGCGAGTTACTTCCCAAGCGATTCGCCCCGTGTACCGACACGCAGGCACATTCCCCGGCGGCGTAGAACCCGTCTACCAAGCCTTCCGCACTACTGCGAACCTGCCCTCGGGTATTCACCGGAATTCCCCCCATGGAATAGTGGGCGGTGGGACGCACGGGAATCGGTTGATACACCGAATCCACCCCCACCAGCCGATGGGCTTCTTCCCAGGCAAAGGGAATTCGACTCATAATCTTTTCTTTGCCCATGTGGCGCAAGTCCAGATGCACGCAAGCCCCGCCCCCACTGCCATCGGCATTGATGCCTCGTCCCTGGCGAATTTCGGTGGAGATCGCCCTGGAGGTGATATCGCGCGGAGCCAACTCCATCTTACCGGGAGCGTAGTTTGCCATAAACCGATCGCCCTCGGAATTAATCAAATAGGCCCCTTCTCCCCGGACCGCTTCGGAAATCAGCACGCCGACGGGATACAACCCCGTCGGGTGGAACTGGACGAACTCCATATCCTCCAGGGGAATCCCCGCCATCGCCGCCATCGCCAACCCGTCGCCGGTGGAGGCAAAATCGTTGGAGGTGGTATTGAAAACTCGGCCGTATCCCCCGGTGGCGAACATCACGGCTTTCGCCCGTACCACCTGGATTTCTCCAGTTTCGATGTGGTACATCACTACGCCCTTTGCTTCCCCATCTTCGAGAATCAGGCGCATCACGTACCACTCCTGGTAAATCTGCACCCCGTAGCGACGCAGGTTATTGACTAACTCGTGTAGCATCGCATGACCGGTTTTATCAGCCGCGTAGCAGGTGCGATTGTGGGAATGACCGCCAAATGCCCGTTGGGCGATGCGTCCGTCCTCCAGGCGAGAAAACAGCACCCCCATATGTTCCAAATCGATGACGACATTGGGGGCTTCGCGGGTGAGGATTTCCACCGCATCCTGGTCGGCGAGATAGTCGGAACCCTTGACGGTATCGAAGGCGTGGGCTTCCCAACTGTCAGCATCGTCTACGTTTTTCAAGGTCGCGGCGATTCCCCCTTGGGCGGCGACGGAATGCGATCGAATCGGGTGAGTTTTGGCGACGACGGCAATCTTTAAACTGGGATCGGTCCGGGCAATTTCCACCGCAGCCCGACTCCCGGCGAGTCCGCCACCGACAATAAAAACGTCGTGTTCTAGCATTGTTGAATATCTTAAATGGAATGCGCTATATCTGGTGAGTTCGATCGAGAAAACCCAAGAAAACGAGATTAGAAAATGGGAATGTAGAAAGATAATAAAGACCGGACAATGACTGACGAGGGAGTTTCTCGATCGTTCCGGTCTCCTTTTCCTTTATCTTTTTGCGCGTTTCTCGTCAGGCTTGAGCGGGCTTCTTTCGACTTCCCCGACGAGAGGCGAGTGCTGCTTCTTCGGCGGCTAGATCGACAGCTTCTAACTCAATATGATTGAGTAATGTGGTCACAAATGCAAATAATAAGAAGGGTAAAGAAAGCACTAAAATTAGCCCCACGGTTAATAACGCATAGGTTTCGCGGGCGCTACTCCATAATGCTAAAGCTGCAGCCAAACTTAGAAAAATTACAATTAACCAAATGATGATTTGACCGTAAATATCACCGAAAGATAGAGTGCAAGCTACACGATATTTTTGAAGTTTATCCATGAGGCTCCTTTGATGTATGTCGTTTGTTTTATCTAAATTAAGCCTTACGATCGAATTGGATGTGATTTTTAAAATTTTTTAAAGGTATATGGCGGATAATGACATATATGTGCAAGAAATTTAATAATTTTCAATGTTTTGATAAATTCAAATATCAAATTGCTCTGACTCATTTAGGTCAATGTCCCCACCTGCCACACCCAAGTCATGCTTCGCACCCGATCGACCGTTTCCGGTACACTAGAGACATTCGTCGATCTATCTTCAACCACACCCTCAAAAACTTATGCAAAAACGCAATACCCTCGATACCCACCACTTAATGCGTCGGGCGGAAGATTTAGTCAATGCCGCATCCAATCGCTATCGGATTACCGTTCAAGTGGCGAACCGAGCCAAGCGTCGCCGTTACGAAGATTTTGAGAATCTCGAAGATCCGATGATGAAGCCAGTGATGCGAGCCATCATCGAGATGTCCGACGAACTCACCAGCACGGAAATTATCGGAGAATAGACTCGTGAGACGATGGGGGTCGGGCGTGGCAGGGCGAAGAGAGTCTCAGGGGCAACTCAAGTCCGCGAACGCGAAACACATGCGATCGAACCTTTCGCGGATTGTGGCGTCACTGTTGGGTTTTGGGGCGATCGCATTGGGACCGTTCGAGACGATCGCATCTTCGGCAACAGACCCAACATCCCCCTCGAATCCACCCCCAAATCCACCCCAAATTGCCCAGCGCATCCGGGTTCGGGATGTATGGCCGCAAGTGTACGAGCAGCTACCGAACCTACCCATCGAAAATGAATACATCGAAATCGAAACCGGCGAAGTCGATCCCGACGATACGTTAATTAGCCGCTTAATTCGGTATCACGTTTACGTCAAAGGTCGTCCTCCCCAGTATCGTTTGGACTGGAAGCTTACCCTGGCGGACTATTTGGGAGCCAACGATTTAATGTTTGAAGGGGTGTATCCGGGGGGCAACAAATTCGATCGCAATCCCCTCTACGGCGATCGAGAAGCCATCGCTAATCTCAGCCGTGCCGAACGAAATGCCCTCGTTCACACCCTTACCAGCCTCTTCAATCCTCAATATTTACCGCTACTCGAAGCCGCAGCCCAACCAGAGGAACCCCCAGCGACGATCGATCGCCCCACTCAGAACGATCGCACCCCTCCCCGCCAGCCTCAACCGGGAGATGTTGAGTTATTACTTCCATAGGGTATTTTGCGGGCTTTGGGAGCTTCGGGAGTAGAGGAATATCGTGGGAGCATCTTGCTCCCGTTCCCCCCAATCCTTCCATCTGTGCATCATCTCCTTCCCCCATTCCCCATTCCCCATTTCCCCATGAGTCGTATCGTTAAAAGTCAATCGGGTTGGCGCTTGGGTTGGGATGCAACGGCTGTTGAATTTAAGGGATTGGTGGGTGCGGATGATTGGGCGTTCGAGCTGACAGAGGAGGAATTTCGGGACTTTTGCCGTTTATTCGATCGACTCGCCAGTACCATGAGTCAGATGAAAAGCGAGTTGATGGATGAGGAAAAAATTACCTGCGAAGCCGAAAGCGATCGACTTTGGCTCGAAGTTTGCGGTTATCCCGATGCCTACAGCTTGCGTCTGATTCTGAATACAGGTCGTCGGTGCGAAGGGGAATGGCTGCCAGAAGCGGTTCCGGGTTTGTTGCAAGCTACTCGCACCATCGAGGTGTTTTGAGATAGATTGTTCGCATCTCTTCATTGGAATAGCCTAACGCGAGGGGTTGCGATCTAGCAGTCGCCATATTGGTAAGGTCACAATTGACTGCGGGCTTCGGAGGCGACCGGGGGAAGACTTCGGCCAAATTACACAATTATCCGGTGTTGTCCTAACCGCACCGGCAGTTGCCATAGAACCGAGGCTCTCCCAATCGCAATGTTCTAAAATGTTTAGACCCTCGGTTGGCAATTTGTGCTTAACTAAGATTAAGACTGTCCTGACCGAGAGCCTCAAGTCAATATTTGGTTAACGTGACGTCCAGAGTAGATCTCAATGGATACTCGCTTGCCAAGAGTTTTTAGACAATTTCTGCTTTATTCTTGCTTTAAAACATCGTCAAAAATTAACGACTTTAAAGCAAAAAAATAAACGATTAGTTGGTGTTTATATTGCATCAAAAATGCAATATAAAATTACTTAATTTAATAATTTTATTTCGATTTTTTAGAAATTTTTTGAAACAATAAAACGAATCGCACCCTCGTTCTACAAAAAAACATTGATTTTTATCCTAAAATAGCAGTCAGCTAGATCGATTCAGCATAAAATCAAACAAAGCGAATTAATCATACAATATAAATATTAAAAATTTTCTTCATCTGTTTCACTTTATAAAGTGTCCCATTAAAAATTACAGAGTAAAGAGTCGAAACGTCGTGCCATTGTACAATATCTAAAAGCAGCATATCCATTGTTCGGGTTGTGAGCGAGTCCACTGTATCTGTAAAATCATGTCTCTAAAACTACCTCAATTTTTAAGCCCACTTACAAAAGCAGCATCTAAGTCTATCTTTCTCGGTCGTTCTCTGTTACTTGGAGCAAGTCTTGGAATCTTTGGCTTTTGCTCCGGTGCTATGGCGATTGAATCCATCATTATTCGATATCAAAATGAGGAAGTGACCATCACCTTCGACGATATCAAAAACTTTTCAGCGGGTGATGTCGTTCCCGAAATTGAAGACTTTCTCCGGGCACAAGACGATCGAGTTCAAAACACCGCAACAGGTGTCTCCACCGATATCGTCCAAGTACTGCGATCGGCCCTGCGCGAAGAAATCACCATCAGTTCCAGCTTCCGCGATGATATTGAAGGTTTCCTCGACAGCAGCACGGGGGAATTTCTCCTGGTTCAACTCGATCGGGTGATTAGTGGTGCGGGGGCAAGTACCCGACGCAGCGTTGACGACCTGGAAATCGCAATTACCTCCGCTATTGATAACGACGGTTTCATCTCGGCATTGGAACTGATCGAGAAATTTCCCCAAGATACGGTTCGCATTGATGCGAGCGGTTTATCCAACGCCGTTGCGGATGTCAAAACCTTTGTCGAGCAAATCGAACCCATCCTGCAAACCGTGCGCAACGTTTTACAAGATGTCGTTTGCGACTGTGAGGATCTAGACAGCAGCGTACCCCAAGACGGTACCCTATCGGCGAGCAGCGCATCGGGTAAAACCTGCAATACCAGCCACACCGCCACCGAACCCTCTGTCGAATCGGAAAGCGAACCCGAACTCGCCACCGAACCGGCTGCGCTTGAGGTCACAACCCAAATTGCAGCGGAACCGGACGACACAGGAGAACAGGAGAGCCTCTCCTCTCAAAAATAGATCTTCCCCCATCGATCGAAAAAGTAGAGAAGACCGGGGACGAGGAGCCATCTGCGATGCCCCGAGTCCCAACTCTTATCCTGTCACCTGTTTATAGAAGAAAATTATGTCGTTTTTTACGAACAATTTGGTGCGCCGGTGCCGCCGCCGCGCATCAAAGTTGCTGTCTGTGGCTAGCATTGTCTCCATGGGTACGCTTTCAAGTGTTGCCCTCCCCGCTCTGCCAACCGTCGCCGCCGAGAATGTCGTTCTCACCTACGGAATTTTCCAGAGAACCGTGTCTGTTGAGTCTCTGCGGAGACTCGCCGAAACCGGAGAAACGACCCCCACTCTCGATTTCGTGTTCAAGGCCACCAAAACGCCTCCCGCAGCCGCTCAGAGCGTTCTGAATGCCAAACTGGGGGTGAGCTTGGGTTTCGTTGACGATGTTTTTTACTCGCTACCGGGGGAATATGCCCTGTTCCAGCTCGGTCAAATCTTTTTTAACAAAGCTCGATTTGCCGAAATTCAAGCCCTAAGAGCGGCATTTATCTTATCCGTGAGCGAAGATAACGAGTTGACACTGCTGGAATTTTTTGAAAAGTATCCCAACAAAGAGCTGTACGTAGATGGGAGACTGCTGTCTGAGGTGGCCAGAACCGTTGCCAATTTTGTGGAAGATACGGGTCGAAGTCTGGCGGTTCCCCTTGCGGTGATCAAAGATCTCCTCGATAATCTCGTGTGCGAGTGTGTCGTCGAAGGTGCCCTTCCCTTAGAGGAATTAGATGGCGAACTTTCGATCGAATTAGTGGAGTCTTTGTCACCTTAGTTTTCGCTGCAGCCGATGGGAATGGGGTTGCGCGATCGCTCTGTCTCGATTAGGACTGTCGATCTCGAAACTTTTCCCATGCAACCCCATTCCATCACTAACTCTCGATCTCCTTGATACTGTTCTGTAACCTTCATACTCAACCCTCATTTACAACACACATTGAAACATGATTTATCCCTGGACGAGTTTAGTCACTGTTGCTGCTTTAATTGTTTACTTCGTGGTGACCGTTAATGTCGGTCGCGCTCGAATGAAATATCAAGTGATGCCCCCTCAAATGTCGGGAAATCCCGATTTTGAACGAGTGGTTCGCGTCCAGCAAAATACCCTAGAGCAGTTAATCTTATTTCTACCGGCTGTTTGGTTATTCTCGATCTTTACCAATCCGATTTGGGGCGCGGGAATTGGTTTGGTTTGGGTTATCGGGCGGATTATCTTTGCCTGGGGATACTATCAAGCCGCCGAGAAACGAACGGCAGGTTTTGCGATTAGTACCCTAGCAACCCTTACCCTTTTACTGGGAACGTTGGTGGGAATCGTTCTGTCTTTGGTACAAACTCAAGCTTAATCGCGAACGTCAGCTCTTAAATGGCAAGTTTGTGCGATCGAGATCGATGTTTAGCAAAATCCCCGAGAAACGAGATCCGATCGCACTTTTATATCTTTGCTTGAACGATCGCCTGATGGGAACTGGTTTATGAAAGCTCGCGATATTATCAAACCCGGCGAAAATGTCATGGTCATTTTTACCCATGGCTATCTGTTTCAAATCCATGACGATAAAACCGGTTTAACGGGGGAATGGAAAATCAATCCAAATCGTCATGTCGATCGGGTGATTATCTATCATCGCGACGACGATATGAAAAATACTGTCTATGTCGCCGATCGCGCTGGAGTTGAACCCGCCCAACGGGAAGGGCGATACAACATTCAACTGGCTCACGTTCAATATGTGGGTACGACCTCTCTCAATTGGCGTGAATTTGCCGAAACCACCCAGAACTCCATTCGATATCTTCCTTAATTTCTTCTTCGGTCTGGCAAATGACGATCCCAACCCATTTTGTTCGCCAGATTGTCGCAATCGATCGATTTTTACCTAATATCTTTACATAACTTTAGGTTTGACGATTCGATCGAGCTGATTGTTACCCTCAATAATTGAGAATGGAGTCATTTGGAGAACGAATTGACGGGGTTTGGGGGATGTGATAGTTTTCCTAGAGGAGAAATTATACTGATTTATAGTACAAAAAACAAAAATATCCCTGAAAAAAGTCCTCCTCTCGCCACGGGTAGACGCTCGATTGTCGAGCAGCAAACCTTCAATACCAAACCCACTCTTCATTATTCATTGTTAACTATTCATTGTCCATTGCCCTACATCCGTTCCAAAACCTGAATTCCCAACAACGACAAACCCAACTTCAACGTGCGAGCACTCAAATCGCACAACATCAAACGAGAAGTTCGTTGCGGTTCTTCCGCTTTCAAAACCGAACATTGCTCGTAGAATTGATTGAACTTTTGACTCAACTCAAATAGATACTGACATAAACGATTCGGCAGCAATTCTGCCGCTACGGTATCGAGAACTTCACTCAAACTCAACAAATGTTTAGCTAACGTTAATTCCGCCTCTTCAGTGAGTCCAATTTTGACATTTTCTCCCAAATTCGCAAAATCAATTTCTCCCCGGCGACTGATGCCTTGAACTCGCACGTATGCATACAAAAGATAGGGGGCGGTATTTCCTTGCAACGCCAGCATTTTATCGTAGCTAAAAACATAATTGCTAGTGCGATTTTGGCTTAAATCCGCATATTTGACCGAACTCAACCCCACCACTTGGGCCACGTGGGAGATAAAGGCTTCGGTTTCCGTGCGCTCTTCCGCTTCCAGGCGTTGTTCCAAATCCGTGCGGGCGCGGACGATCGCCTCATCGAGCAAATCTTGCAATCGCACCGTTTCCCCAGCACGGGTTTTCAACTTTTTACCATCTTCCCCCTGTACCAAGCCAAAGGGAACGTGAATCGCTTCAACCGTCTCGGGAATCCACCCCGCCCGTTTCGCCACTTGAAACACCTGAGCGAAGTGCGTTCCCTGCCCCGCATCCACAATATAAATCAGTCGAGTTGCCCCATCTTCGGCGATGCGATACCGCAGGGCTGCCAAATCCGTCGTCGCGTAGTTGTAGCCGCCGTTAGACTTTTGAATAATCAGGGGTTGCGGCTTACCTTCCCGGTTGGTGTAGCCTTCGAGGAAAACGCACTTCGCCCCCTCATCCTCCACCAACAAACCCAGTTCGTCTAATACTTCGACAATTTGAGGCAGAAGGGGATTGTAAAAGGACTCCCCCCGTTCGGTGAGGTTGATATCCAACCCATCGTAAATCTTCTGAAACTCTCGCCGCGACTGTTCGCACAGGAGTTGCCAGGCTTTGCGGGTATCTTCATCTCCCCCTTGCAGTTTCACCACCGCATCTCGAGATGCAGCTTTGAAGTCTTCATCTTCATCGAAGCGCAATTTCGCTTTTTTATAAAATGCCACCAAATCGCCGATATCCAGCGCATCGGCAGTGGTGAGTGCATCGGGATATGCCTCCCGAAGGTAGGTAATCAGCATCCCGAACTGGGTTCCCCAATCGCCGACGTGGTTGAGGCGGAGAACGTCGTGTCCTTGAAATTCGAGAACGCGGGCAATACTATCGCCGATAATGGTCGATCGCAAATGTCCCACGTGCATTTCTTTGGCAATGTTGGGACTGGAAAAATCGATCGCCACTTTTTGGGGATTTTCGACGGGGGCGATTCCCAGGCGATCGTCCGTTTGCATCCCTTGGAGTTGCCCTTCCAAATACGCTGGCTTCAGAGTGAGGTTGATAAATCCGGGACCGGCAATTTCTGGCGTCTGGCAAATATCGGCAACGTCGAGACGATCGATAATTTTTTGGGCGATGTTACGAGGTGCTTGTTTGAGGCGTTTGGTTAAGGACATGGCGACATTGGATTGGTAGTCGCCGAATCGGGGATTACTTGCAGGAACGATGATGGGGTCGGTTCCCGAAAGTTCGTCACCGAACGCCGCCACGAGAGCTTTGTCAAACCGAGTTTCGATCGTGCTGAGGGTGGATGTCATCAAAAATTACTGGGTGTGAAACCCCGTCCTAGAAGGACGGCTTTACAAGTAGCCCGTTTGCACGAGCGAGAATTCGGACGTTGCGGATCGAGAACTGTCCGAGTCTTTTCCAAGTACGTACCAGGATTAGGCTCTATGGTGTAGTCAAGTTCCGGCAGTTGTTGCCTACCCAAGCTCCGTCCTACGCGCAGGCGGAGTTACCTTGACGTTGGGAAATGGTATGATTAGCTCGGCAAGCAAGGTTGCCCCTACTTAAAGTTACGAACTTAAGTATCAACTAATGTATCAAATCGGGTGGACGGATCGATCGTGGGATTAAGGGAAAAGCGCATCATTCACCAGCTACAGAACAAGACGATACCCGCTTACGAGGCTGCGTGGGCGAAAAAAGCCGGTACGAAGATAACTCTGCAGGTTGATTGGGATAGCTTTTCAGGCTGTAATGAAGAAGTATTAGAGCGGGTCGAACGACTCGGTCTCAAAAAAATTTCCGAAGCGATCGATGGTGTTTGCGTCGATAATTTAGGTAAAGAAGCGCTTCAAGAAGGGTTAAGTTTAGTTTATCTCAAACACGTTAACGATCGTGCAAGCGTTGCAGCTTCGATGGCGAGTACGACATTAAAAGTTTGTGCGAATTTCTCGGATCTCTACAAAGGGTATGTATCCGAGTTTACAATTCAAGAAGTCTTAGAAAATGGTCTGTAATCGAGCGTTTTTCAGGTAAAATTTCGCAAGATTTCTATTCTCATCATCATGAGAGATAAAAATTTTACCTTGAGTTTTCGAGTCAGCACGTTGACGTTGAGTTGCAAGTTTTATTGGCATCGTTCGAGTTCGTTCGATGCTGTCTTTGACGAAGGAATTCGAGATGTCGTCTGCGATGGGAGGAACGGGTATCGAATTCAACCCTACGACGCCCACCAATTTGCTCGGGTAATTGGGGATATCCTCGACTCGAAATTAGAATATTTGAGCGAATCGGCTTATCAATTTGCGATCGAAAACTTTGCGTGGGAAACTTTAGGCGATCGCTATATCGAGTGTTTGCAAAAAATTGCCGCAAAATCGATGATGCAACACGACCTCTAACTGGATTTGAGATTGGGTCCCGTTTCTTGAGACTCCAGATAGCGAGCCATCAACGAAGGCCATACCAGCAAGAAAAACCCCATCCAGATCGAAATCGGAATCGCCACGAGTACCGTCACCCAAATTCGATGCAGTAACAACCAGCTACCGCTAATCAGGGTCGTACCGGTGAGAAGAATCGACCACGGTTGACACCACCAGGGTTTGTAATGCCACGGATTTATCGAGGGGGAATCGGACATATTAGACCTTTGGAGGGGAAGGGGGAAGGGTTAAAGGGGAAGGGAATACGATGATGTGCTGATGCTAACTCCCTATATTTTCTCATGCGATCGCGTACAAGAGGCGATCGCACTTCATTCCTCACAACACGTCAGTACGGGTGAAGGATGTTTGAAAGTCCAGCGAGGCAATGTGGATGGGAGTCATGGGTACAAAAACCCCCACACCCTACCCTCACCCGAAACTTTTTATTGATTTTCCGTTGCCGACACCACCGGACTCGTACCGCCCTCAAATATCGGTACGGGGGCTTCTCCACCCGAATACATCGGCAACACCCCATTCCACTTTTCGATCGCTTTTTCTTGCAATTCCAACTCCCGCAGGCGGATACTCGCCGAAGTCGCCGAAGACTGCTGAATTCGGGCAACCTCCGCATCCCCTCGGGCTTCTTCAACTTTACGTTCGGCTTCTGCTTTTGCCACTTCCAGTTGAGCTTTCGCCGCTTCGGCTTGCTGTTCGGCTTGGAATCGGGCGGTAATTTGGGCTTCAATTTCCTGGGCAAATCGGGGTTTGCTCACGAAGCCGATGGAGTCGAAGGTTACTCCCACCGCATCGAATTTCCCGTTCAAGCAACTTTGCACGTTCCCCAATAATTCCGCCTGCTTTTCACCGATAATATTCTCCGGCTTGAGTCCCGTCGCCGCCGTGTTAAAACAATTGCGGGTTTCGCTGCGCACCAATGTCGCCTTAAATTCGTTCGGGTCTTTGAGATATTTGCCGTAGAAGAGCTTAATTTTCTCCGTATCGAAGAAATAAGACAGAGACACATCTGCATTGACGGTGGTTCCGCCGACACCAAAGGAAATACTTTCATCCACGGGAGAGCCTTCTTCGGTGGATGCCGTCAAAATATAATACTGCACGTGATCGGGAAACACGATCACTTCTTCCGTGTAGCTGTTGTACCAAACTTTACCGGTGCTAATCGTGGCATTTTGGACCCCGCGATTTTCACCGTACAACTCCACTTTCAATCCCACGTATCCAGCGGGAATGCGCTTGCTAGCCGTACCGGGAACCACACCGCACGATGCGGCACCCAATCCCATAAATCCAGTTAATACGGCAGTTGTCCAAAAACGGCGAGAGAAAAGTTTCATCGACATGACCTCTTAGCGTCTAGAAGTTTCAAAACAGTCGTTTTGCCTGCGATTTCGTCATCGGGAAAGGCTTCTTGGAGCTGCTTTTGTCTGGCTCTGGCATCGGCAACGCGAGCGATCGCATATCCGGCAGATGCACCGGGTATTGCCAGCAACCCGGTGAAGTAACAAAAAACACCTAGTCCGACTTTGGCGTTACTTGGAGAACTGACAAGATTCGCCGCCGTTCCCAACAGCCAAAAGCAAAAAACCAGTTCCAGACATCCCGTGACGATCCATTTACTGATGGTTTTCATATCTGCCTCGTTCGAGAGTGGAGGCATCGAGAAGAGCGCCTCGGTTCGGAGTATCTTCAGTATGGTTGCCACGGCGTACACACAGCGAATTTGTGTATGAAGATTCACGCTGTGTATCGCCACATTCGACAGTTCTCCGAAAGGGGGTGGGCTTACAGGTAGTCGTTTTTTTAGATTCCGGTGAAATGGGGAAAGGGAGGCAAGGGAGGCAGGGGAGGCAGGGGAGGAAAAACCCAAGAAATTTCGTGTGAGTTCAAAAGTGCGATCGCGCTTTTCTATTGCCCAAACCCCACACCCAAACACTAGAAAAATACTCTTACAAAAACCAGCAACCCGCGACGGCTGGGTTTAAAATCGGTGGTGTCGATTCGAGAGCCCATCCCCTTCTAGGTTGTATGCTGCAAACTTCCCCTTCCAGAGAACAAATGCCCTCTGCTGCTGCCGTAGCAACCACCACCCTCGACGTGGGAGGGATGCGATGCGGGGGGTGCGTCAAAGCCGTCGAACGCCAACTCAACGGGCTACCGGGTGTAGTCAAGGCGGCCGCGAACCTCACCCTCGAAACCGCTGCCGTCGAATACCAACCCGACCTGATCGGTCCCGCTGACTTTGCCGCCCAACTGACCGCAGCCGGATTTCCCAGCCAACCCCGCCATCCCGATGCAGACCTCACCGCTGCAGATTTAGAAGCCTCGGAAGAGCGCCATGCCGCCGCCCTGGGAGAACTGCGGCAACAACTCCTCGTCGCCGCCATTCTGATTTTTATCTCCACCCTCGGTCATTTGGAAATGCTGGGATTTCCCGCCATTCCGGGCTTTAGTAATATCTGGCTTCACTACGCACTCGCCACCGCCGCCCTCCTCCTACCGGGTCGCCCTATCCTCGTCGAGGGCTGGAAGGGTCTGCGCCACAACGCCCCGAATATGAATACCCTGGTGGGGTTGGGGGTGCTGACGGCGTACCTGGCGAGTAGCGCCGCCCTGTGGTTCCCCCGACTGGGTTGGGACTGCTTTTTCGACGAACCGGTGATGCTGCTCGGTTTCGTTCTTTTGGGTCGTGCTTTGGAAATGCGGGCGCGAAATCGAGCCAGTGCCGCCCTGCGAAACTTGATGGGGTTACAACCACCAAGCGTGCGCTGGGTTGCCAATCCCGAAGATGTCACGGAAGGCAAAATCGTCAACTTACCGGTGGCACAGGTGCGGGTTGGGGAATGGCTGCAAGTCCTTCCCGGTGAAAAGATACCCGTGGATGGGGAAGTGGTTTCCGGTCAAACGACAGTGGACGAGTCGATGCTGACAGGGGAACCGATGCCGGTTGCCAAACAAGCTGGGGATGGAGTTACGGCGGGAACTTTGAATCAGTCGGGGGCGATCGTGGTGCGCGCCCTGCGTACTGGTAAGGATACCACCCTGGCACAAATCGTGGAATTGGTACGGGAGGCACAAACTCGCAAAGCCCCCATCCAGCGGTTTGCCGATACCGTGGCGGGATACTTTACCTATACGATGATGGGGGTTGCCGCCGGGACGTTCCTATTTTGGTTCTTCATCGGTACGAACCTCTGGCCCGATGCCCTCGCTAACGCCCGCGAGTTTCCTGCGATGGGACAGGTTCACGCTTCACTTCCCCACCACTACTCCCCCCTGCTGCTGAGTCTCAAACTCTGCATTGATGTTTTGGTGGTGGCTTGTCCTTGTGCTTTGGGTTTGGCGACACCGACGGCGATTCTGGTGGGAACGGGGATTGGGGCGAACCAGGGTTTGCTCATTCGTGGGGGAGACGTACTCGAAGGGTTACGATCGCTCGATACCGCCGTTTTCGATAAAACCGGAACCCTGACCACCGGGCAACCCACCGTCACCGACTGCTACGCGATCGCCCCCTGGAATCTCCAACAGCTACTACAACTGGCGGCATCGGTGGAATTGGGAACCCAGCATCCCCTGGCAACGGCGATCGTCCAAAATGCCCGAGACCAGGAAATTCCTCTACTGGCCGGGCGGGACTTCCAGACTATACCGGGATTGGGAGTCTCTGGCACGATCGAACTTGAAGGGGAAGCACTACCCGTCCTGGTCGGCAATCGGGCGTGGCTGGCCCAAGCGGACATCGCTATCCACCCAGAAGTACAACCCCCCAGCGAAAATTTCGCCCAGAGCGGTAAAACAGTAGTTTACGTCGCCGTTAACGGAAAAAATGTTGGCGCGATCGCGATTGGAGATCGGCTGCGAGAGGGGGCAAAATCAACGGTAAATCAGCTTCAACAAATGGGATTGCAGGTGATGTTACTCACGGGCGATCGCCCCGAAGCCGCCCGCACCATCGCCGAGTCTCTGGGAATTCTCCCAGAAAACGTCCTCGCCGATGTCCGTCCCGAGGGCAAAGCCAAGGCGATCGCTGCCTTGC
>NZ_JBRJXU010000179.1:0-49947 GCF_057467645.1 Zarconia sp. | reverse complement strand
TTTCAAACCCCAAAGCATTCCTGGTGCTTGTGGCGAGACGGAACCACACCGACCCCATCCCGAACTCGGAGGTGAAACGTTTCAGCGGCGAAGATACTTGGAGGGTAGCCTCCTGGGAAAATAGCTCAGTGCCAGGTTTAAAATTTATCAAAAGGCTTCTTTCTTATGAAAGGAGCCTTTTGTGTCTTGGTTCGCGATGAGCTAGCAATATGCGCAAGAAAGTGTCGAAACGACAGAAAGCGGTTGAGATATTAACTCGCCTCAAACGATTGTATCCCGATGCAACTTGTAGTTTGAACTACGACACTCCCGTACAGCTATTGGTGGCTACGATTCTTTCGGCGCAATGCACCGACGAGCGAGTTAATACAGTAACGCCGGCATTGTTCGATCGATTTCCCGATGCACTTGCGTTTGCTGGGGGAGATCTCTCGGAAATTGAAACGTTGGTGAGATCGACGGGATTCTATCGAAATAAGGCTAAAAATATCCAAGGTGCTTGTCGGGCAATCGTCGAAAAGTTTGGGGAAGAGGTTCCCAAGCAGATGGAACAGTTGCTAGAGTTGCCCGGAGTCGCTCGTAAGACGGCTAATGTGGTGTTGGCTCATGCTTATGGAATTAACGCTGGCGTTACCGTCGATACC
Organism: Zarconia sp.; assembly: GCF_057467645.1. Taxonomy (NCBI): domain Bacteria; kingdom Bacillati; phylum Cyanobacteriota; class Cyanophyceae; order Oscillatoriales; genus Zarconia; species Zarconia sp. Next base: position 49,303 of record NZ_JBRJXU010000179.1, on the reverse strand, counting down.
CACGTCAAACGCTTGAGCAATCGGTTGGGATTGACCTCGCAAACTGACCCGGTAAAAGTCGAGCGGGATTTGATGCCTCTGTTACCTCAAGAGGATTGGGAAAACTGGTCGATTCGGTTGATTTATCACGGTCGTGCGGTGTGTTCGGCCCGCAAACCGGCATGCGATCGATGTCTGCTCGCGGACTTATGTCCGAGTGTCGATCTCGCGGCTTCTGAGCTATAGCAATCGCCACTGTGGTTAGGTCATAAGTGAGTGTAGGCGATTGAGGCTTCAGGGGCTTCGGGGGCAGCGGTCGGACATAAGTCCGCGCGCGCATACGCAAGGGAACGCCGACCGTTGGGGGGAAAGACTAAGGTTTATAGCGCTTCGCGCTGGTTTATTTACACTCTTGAAAAAATCGTTTTTTTCCATTCCCCATTCCCCGTTGTCCATGACGGAAAATCTGTAATGATACCAGCGCGGACTGTGATCGTTACACAATTTTCCGGTTCTGTCCTAACCGCCCTGACGGTTGCTATAAAAGCAAAGATCGAGGGATAGCATCCCAATCTCGACTGAAACCCAATGGGGAAAATGACTTGAAAAGCTTCATCCCAGGCAGTTTGGGCTATTCAAGGGCGATCGGATCGCGTTAGAATGATTCTTGTTTAACACTGGAGCAAGCGTCCCTTCTGGCGCGAGTTCAACTAGAGGAGATTTAGGAACACACTATGGCATACGAATTGCCCGCTCTACCCTACGACTATACAGCCCTCGAACCCTGTATATCGAAGAGTACCCTCGAGTTTCACCACGATAAGCATCATGCCGCTTACGTTAAAAAGTACAATGATGCGGTGAGCGGAACTCCCCTCGATAGCAAGTCTCTTGAAGATGTAATTAAGGAAATCGCTGGCGATTCGGAAAAAAGCGGTCTGTTTAACAATGCCGCTCAAGCCTGGAACCACAGCTTTTACTGGAAGTGCATGAAGCCAGGTGGCGGTGGAACTCCTACGGGAGACTTGGCTGCCAAAATCGATGCGGATTTCGGCAGTTTCGATAAATTCGTTGAAGCCTTTAAGAGTGCGGGTGCTACCCAATTCGGTAGTGGTTGGGCTTGGCTGGTGCTTGATGGCGGTACTCTGAAAGTTACCAAGACCTTAAATGCGGAGAATCCACTGACCTGCGGACAAACACCCTTATTGACGATGGATGTCTGGGAACACGCTTACTACCTCGACTATCAAAACCGTCGTCCCGATTATATCGGTGACTTCTTGGGTAAGCTGGTGAATTGGGATTTTGTGGCTGAGAATTTAGCCGCTGCATAATATAAACATCTCATGCAAATGGAGACAGGTCGATCGTTGAGTTACGCTCCCTGTCTCCACTAGCAACTAAGTTAATTCTGGGTTATCATCCGCAGCTGGGATACCAATGGTTTCTCAAAAATCTTCTAACAACCACTCCGAAGCTCGTTCTCCCAAATCGAGGGGAATACTGACTGCTTTCCCCAAGCGAGGGCGTTCTCGAGTTTGTTCGATGTAGCTGCGAACGCGATCGATGGCACTCCAACCGTTAAGATAGCTGGCGACGCGATCGAAATGGGAAAAGTATTCAGCTTCGGATAGGGGAAAAGAGGCTTGCTCTAAATATTTCCACATCACGAGCACAAAAATCTTTCCCTTTGTACGCCGCAATTGAACGTCATAAGAACGACCCCATTTACTAAAGATTAACTGGTGTAATTCTTGTCCGGTCATGGAAGTTTGATGGAGTGAAGGGGAACAGCAAGGTTAGCGGAGAACGGTAAGGCTGAGGACATAGAAACCTGAGAGATTTCGATCGCATTTTTTAAGCTTCGCTAGAAATCTGTTAGAGCCTCTCGCGAGAAATAATGAAGCGAGTCCTGCAATCAGAGGGTGTTTACATTTTTTTATATTTTAATGCAGTCAGCGACCTTTACAATAAGTTATGTAAAGGTACTCATTTTCGATACCATTTGTAAAGTTCTACAAATTAAATTCATACAACACATAGCACGAACGTAACCCATGACTCAACTCTCAGGATCGTCAGATGTCCCTAGCATGGGGCGACGCCAATTCATGAATTTGCTCACCTTTGGCACGGCTTCTGTCACGGCAGCTGCTGCTCTATACCCTGTCGTTAAATATTTTCTACCCCCTGCCAGCGGTGGAAAAGGGGGTGGATTAACGGCGAAGGATGCCCTTGGTAACGATGTGAGCGCCAGTGAATTTACCGCCACCTATAAGCCCACAGAGCGCTCTCTCGCTCAGGGTTTCAAAGGCGATCCGACCTATATTATCGTAGATGGCGACGGCTCGATCGCTAGCTACGGACTGAATGCGGTTTGCACCCACCTCGGCTGTGTTGTTCCTTGGAACGCCGGGGAAAATAAGTTTATGTGTCCTTGCCACGGTTCTCAATATAATAACGAGGGCAAAGTGGTTCGAGGCCCCGCACCGCGCTCGCTGGCTTTAGTTCACGCGAATGTCGAAGATGATAAAGTCGTCTTTACCCCTTGGACGGAAACTGACTTCCGCACCGGTGAAGACCCGTGGTGGTCATAACACAGATATTAGGAGAACCCCATTCCCAAAGCTCCGTTTGATGAGAACATTATCCCCTACAGATGAAAAAACTTTTTCGATTTGAAACGCTCCGCCGCCTGACAGCAGCTATTGTGAGAGGCTGCTTTGTTACCGCTACTGCGATCGCCTTCTTCCTTGCCGGTGACTTGGCCCTACCTCAGTCCGCCGCCGCTTACCCGTTCTGGGCGCAACAAACGGCTCCCGAAACACCCCGCGAAGCCACCGGACGCATCGTCTGCGCGAACTGCCACCTGGGGGCAAAACCCACGGAAGTCGAAGTGCCTCAAGCGGTACTGCCGGATACGGTATTTAAAGCTGTTGTCAAAGTTCCCTACGATACGGACGTTCAGCAAATTCTTGGAGATGGCAGCAAAGGTGGCTTGAACGTTGGAGCCGTGTTGATGTTGCCCGAAGGCTTCAAGATTGCCCCCGAAGATAGAATTCCCGAAGAGATTAAAGAAGAAACCGAGGGAATGTACTATCAGCAATACCGCGAAGACCAAGATAACGTGATTATCGTCGGTCCTTTGCCCGGAGACCAATATCAAGAACTCGTATTTCCCGTTTTGTCCCCCGACCCGGCAACGGATAAAACCGCCCACTTCGGTAAGTATGCCGTTCACGTTGGCGGCAACCGGGGTCGCGGTCAAGTGTATCCGACCGGTCAGGCAAGCAATAACGTTGTGTATAAAGCTTCTGCTGCCGGAAGTATTGCCGATATTCAAGAGTTAGAATACGGTGGCTATGACGTGACCGTGCAAACGGTCGATGGTTCTGAAGTCCTTGAGTCCATCGGTGCTGGAAGCACGCTCGTCGTTTCCGTGGGAGATACTGTAGAAGCCGGTCAGGCTCTGACCACCAATCCAAACGTGGGCGGATTCGGTCAAGCCGATGGTGAAATCGTTCTGCAAAGTTCGGCTCGAATCACCGGACTGCTCGGATTCTTCGTCCTGGTGATTTTAACTCAAATTTTCCTGGTTCTGAAGAAGAAGCAGGTGGAGAAAGTTCAAGCCGCCGAAATGAATTTCTAAGAGGTCAGTTGGGAATCGGGAGTCGATCGAACTTCTGGTTTCTAGCTTCCCGCGCGATCGAATATGAAGGATGTTTCTGAACGCTCAAGAAGCATCCTTTTTAATTTATCCCGATCGAGCTTCCGTCATCCATCATCCACCCATCGGTCGATCGCACCACGTGCATCCCCGCAGCTGCAAATCGATCGAAGGCTTCCTTGGCTGCCTCAGTATAGTCCACGACCCCCGGAACCACCACTGGGGAAGTGCAATCTTCGAGCAAATAGACCTTTTGCGCCAAACTCGGATCTGTAGCTTGGATCTCATCGAGTAGATCGGCGATCGTCCAGGCAACGCAATGGCTTTTGGCTTGTCCGGCGATAACGATTCGATCGAACTTCAATAAATCTTGCATCAATCGTCGATTCTGTTCGGCGATTTGCTTTCCGGTGGCATCGATCGAAACTTCCGGACGCAACACCGAATAATTTTCCGTGAGGGGATTCCCCCCCTTCAGTTCAAACCGAGTTTGGTCGTTCCGGGCAAGATTGTGGAAAAAGCACGCTTCCTCAAAAGCAGACACCAGTGCGTGCCCGATGCCCCCCAACATGGAATGATAAGGCCAAATGGTCAGGGGATATTTGCCATCTTGGGTGAGTTGGCAAACGTAGTGGCGAGCGTAGGCTTGTAACTTTTCCCCGTCGCCGTCAAATAAGTATGCCGCAATCGCCCGATTGGGTTGCCACGTCCGATTATCCACCGCTTCGAGGGAAATCTGCGTCATCGGCGGTGCGGTTCGGCCATCGGCATCGCACCAAAACACCGGATGAAAAATTTGGGTAGCGGTATGGGTATCCATCGTCGGCACAATTTGAGTAATGGCGCCCAAATTCCGATAAATAAACTCGCACAATCGGATATTATCCTCGATCGCCCCCCGTCCGCTGCGTCCCCCTACAAATAGCTCGTATTCCGGAATACAGAAGGTATTCTGCACGTCGATAGCGAGCAAACAGGTGCGGATGCGATCGCCCATAGCCGGAGAAATCCCGTGTTGCTGCGCCCAGTCTCGAGCTTCCGTTGCCCGTTGTTGGTACGGCACGCGCCACACCTCACCCACAGTGTCGCGATCGAAATGAGGGGGAATCGGTAAGGTTCGATCGGTATTAGTCATTTCATTTTTGCCAAGGGGGAAATTTTGAGCTTTCACGGGTCTAGAATTTTTGCATGTTTAATTTAATACGCGCCCTTTCTCCCCCGGCTCTCCTTTCTCCCCCTGCCTCCCCTGTTCTCTTTGTTGTGGGAACGACTGAGAAAAACGAGCATCATTTTTATAATGAACCCATTCTAATCTGTCAATATTCGACTCATGGATCTCTCTTTGGCCGATCGCCGTGCAATTCGCGAAACCGTCGAACGGCAACTGCAAGCTTTTCAAAACGACGATGCCGCGACTGCTTTTTCCTTTGCCAGCCCCAAGATTCAGGAGCAGTTCGGCACGCCGGAAAACTTCATGGAAATGGTTGTGACCGCATACGAACCCGTTTACCGCCCTCGATCTGTCGTTTTTGAAGACCCGAGCATCATTCGCAGCACTCCCGCGCAACCCGTCTTTCTATTGAGCGGTGACGGTATACCCGTCACCGCCCTTTACCTAATGGAACGGCAATCCGACGGCAGTTGGCGAATTAACGGCTGCTTTCTGATTCCCGTCAACAGTACCACGAGCTAGATAGACGACCCGCTAGGGGGAACTAGCCAAAAATGGGTTTGAGCACCATGTCTGGCGCAATATCAGTGATTTTGCCCGTCGGGGATTTGATGGGGGTAAATTTGTCAGCGGCTGGCAGTCGTTTTGCCGGATCGCTGGCACCAAAGAGGGCAATGGTATAGGTTTGAACCCCCACCGCTAACTGCATGGCGGCACCATCGGGACACAGCAGCACATCTGCCCCGGCGATCGCGGCCGCCATTTTTCCGGTATCTTCGGGGATTAAGATTTTCAAACCGGGGGTGGAGGCGGATAGCTCCCGCACGAGCGCCAAATTTTCAGGGGTTGTCAGTAGGGCGACGGGTACGTCCGGCTGTCGTTCTTGTAGGGTTTGAACGATCGCCTGCCAATGTTTGACCGGGTACGCTTCCGTTGAGTTATTCGAGATCGAAGGAGCTGGACCCAAATCAATTAAAACGTAGCCGCTCGCATCCATTCCCAGCCGTTTTTTCTCGGCTTCCGCCCAATCCAAATCTTCCTTGAGCAACGTCACGTCAATTTTTGGACAAGGAGCACTAATGTCAAGCCCTTGCAACAAATCGTCGTAAACTTCCGGGGCGTACTGTTCTGACTTCAGAGGAATGCGATGGGTGAGGAACATCTGAGCGCCACCGCCACTGTAGCCGATGCGAGTGGGAATTCCCGACATCCACAGCAGAAAGCCCACGTACCAACTGTTATCGCCCGACAGAACCGCATCGTATTCTCCATCGCGAACGATTCCCAGCCAATTTCCCCAGTCCGCCATTCCGTTGCGATCTTTAAAGTCAAACGGATAGGTTTTGAGGGATTTATCGTGAGAGAATTTACAAACGCGATAAGCATCTCGAGCGCCCGAGGCTGCCATGACATCGATCTGGGCATCCGGATACGCGAGTTTGAGCGTTTCTAAGGTCGGGAAGAACAGAAGCTGCTCGTCAATTCCACCGGGAACGAGGGCTAGTACGTGCATTACGATCGACTCTACTTTAGTTTCCTATGAGGTGGTCGCTCAATCGCCGTACCGGGTCAACGGTCGTTCGATTATCGGCAACGTTTTTATACTATATACCCAGTTCAGGTTAAGACTCGCGCTATTCATGTATTTTTTAATTCCTGCCGCAGGTATGGGCCGCCGGATGGGGGCCTCTCGCAATAAACTCCTTTTGGAATTATCCGGCAAACCCCTGATTTACTGGACGTTACAGGCAGCAGAAGCCTCCCAACGGATTCAATGGATCGGTCTAATTTGCCAGCTAGAGGATTTAGCTGATTTGAAAGAAATTGTCGCCAGTTTGTCCCTCACCAAACCCGTGGAATTCATCCAGGGAGGAGATACGCGCCAGGAGTCGGTCTACAATGGCTTGCAAGGACTGCCTCCCGAAGCGCAACAGGTCTTGATTCACGATGGGGCGCGCTGTTTGGCAACCCCGCAACTGTTCGATCGCTGCGCCGAAGTCATTTCTACCTGTCCCGGCTTAATTGCCGCAGTGCCCGTCAAAGACACGATTAAAGTCGTCGGTGGTGATGGCATCATCCAAGATACCCCCGATCGCGCCAAGTTGTGGGCGGCCCAGACTCCTCAAGGCTTCGATGTCAAGTTACTCAAGGAATGTCACGATCGCGGCAGACAAGCGGGATGGGAAGTTACCGACGATGCGGCACTGTTTGAAAAATGCAACCTCCCCGTCAAAATTGTGGAGGGGGAAGAGACGAATCTGAAAGTTACCACCCCGTCGGATCTCGCGATCGCCGAAATTATCGTGGGGCAAAGAAACAGCGATCGCTAACTGTAGCAAGATGGATAAATTAACCGAGTATCCCCAACTCATCAAGCAAATTTTGACCGAGTATATCGAACTGTGCAATCGCAATCCCAAGTCAGAGATGGAGACATTTTTGCTCGTCGATGAGTCCAAAGCGCACTATATGTGGATGAATCTGGGGTTGCAAAAGGGCGTTCGCGTCGCTGGGATGACGGTCTACGTTCGGATTCGCGAGGGTAAATTTTGGATAGAAGAAGATTGGACGGAAGACGGTATTACAACGGATTTAGTTCGTGCGGGGGTGCCCAAAGAAGAGATCGTGCTAGCCTTCCACGAACCGAAAATGCGACCGTACGCGGATTTTGCCGTGATGTCTTGACGCTCCATCGATCGAAAATTTACTCAGCACCGCGTCTGCGAACGGTTCTACAATAACGAAGAGATATAAAAATCCTTTTCACTTAAACTTCGATCGCCCTATGGCTCCTGCCGTCTTCATCGAAAACCTGCAAAAGCGCTACGGTTCCGTGGTTGCCGTTAAAAACGTCTCCTTCCAAATCGAACCCGGAGAAATTTTTGGCTTACTCGGCCCCAACGGCGCGGGGAAAACTACCACCATTCGCTGCCTGTGTACCCTGAGCAATCCTGATGGGGGACGCTTAGAGGTCTCGGGAATCTCCGTGGTCGATAATCCTCGGGCGGTGCGGCGACGGCTGGGGTACGTGGCGCAGGAAGTGGCGCTGGATAAAGTGCTCACGGGGCGGGAACTTCTCCAGCTTCAGGGGGCATTGTACCACCTGCCCAAAGCGGCGATCGGCGATCGGATCGAGAAAATGCTCGACCTGCTGGATTTGGGAGAATACGCCGATCGCAAAACGGGAACCTATTCTGGCGGATTGCGGAAGCGATTGGACTTAGCCGCCGGGTTGCTGCACCAACCGGACGTGTTGGTACTCGACGAACCCACCGTGGGATTGGATATTGAAAGTCGGATCGCCGTGTGGGATTTTCTGCGCCAACTGCGAGAAGAGGGGACGACGGTACTGATTACCAGCCATTATCTCGAAGAAATCGATGCCCTGGCCGATCGGGTGGGGATTATCGACAACGGCAACACCATCGATGTGGGAACGCCGTCCCAGTTAAAGGATAAGGTGGGGGGCGATCGCATCACCTTGCGGATTAGGGAGTTTTCCCCAGAAGAGGAAGCGGCGAAAGCCAAAGACTTGTTGTTGAACCTGCCATTTGTCAAAGAGGCGATCGTCAATCCGGCCCAAGGCAACTCCCTGAATTTGGTGGTGACGGCGGAAAATAATACTCTCCTCACCATTCAAGAGAAGTTGCGGGATGCGGATTTGCCCACCTTCAGCATCGCCCAATCTCGCCCCAGCCTCGATGACGTATACCTCGCCGCCACCGGGAAAACCCTAATGGATGCGGAACTCGCAGCGGCCGGGACGCGGGATTTGAAGAAAGAGAAGAAACAGCAGATGTCGGCGAAGTGATTCGGGTAAGGGGCAAAATTGTTGTAGGGGCGAACGGCCGTATAGCCCTTCAGGCATGGCTGCGCTAACGCCCCTACCCGATTAATCGCCGATTCCACCAGACGATTTACAGCCTTGACGAATGGAAGGGATATGCACCGTATCCAGAGATATCCCCATCTTCCAACGCCACGCTCAAATTCGTCAGGGTTGCCAGGTGAACCGGTTGTGCGACCCCGTTGCCATCGGCATCGAACATTACCTGTTGCGTTCCGCCACTGAGAGGAGTCGCGTATATCGTCGCTTGGTCTGTTGATGCTGCGGTTACGTTGAATTCGATCGTCGGGTTGCCGAAGTTTTCCGAGCTAAACTGGATTTTATCTTTTTGGCCGGAACTGAAATCGGTAATCGTATCGCCTCCTTCGTTGGGATTGCCGTATGCGAAGATATCTAGATGGTTGCCACCGGTTAGAATATCCGCTCCCGCACCACCAGAGATGATATCCTCACCGTCGCCACCATCAATGGTTTGAGCTTCCGCTTTTCCGATAATGCGATCGCCCCATTGCGTTCCCCACAGTTCTCCCTCATCGTTGCGAGCCAATAAACTGCCACCCTCATGGGTTCCATAATTCCGATAATATCCCGGATCTCGATCGTACCCTGTGGTCAAATTCACGATATCAGGCTCGGCAAGGGCATCCGGTTCGTTAAAGCCACCCAGGGTTATCGTGCCATCGTTCGTCACAATTTCGAGATCGTCTCCAAAGCGAACATCGGTAATCGCCCCATGTCGTAGTTCGCGTCCGGAATCGAAAGGATTGAAGGGATGAAAGTTTCCATCCTCAACACGGATTAACAGCCTTTCAGCCGAAGGTAATTGTCGATAAGGATAACGATCGTACCGATCCGGTCGAAATACCTGGTTCAATCGAAATGCAGGAATTGTGGCGGTGGTATCGAGATCGCCAACGTACAGAACTTCAGAACGATCGATGTCAATCGAACCCCGAGTGTCATCAGGATTGAGACCCTCAAACCCATCGGACATAAAAAATGTAATGCCACCTGAAATCGAAACAGAACCATCAAGAGTCAGTTCTCCTGTTTCTTCGACGATCAGCCCTCCATCTAAGGTAAAACGCCTGGGCAATGTCACCCGATCTGTAAATGTAGCTGTTGTCTGTAGATAGGCTGGTAGCTGAGGATTTTCTCCCGTAAATTTCGTTCGTCCGACTTTCCAATCACCTGAATCACCATACGGATCGGCAATCAAGTCTCCACCAATTGTAATTTCTGCGTATGGTGCGATGACATCTCCTTGAGTCAGAATGACATTCCCATTAATCGTCGTATTACCTTCAAACACGACTCCAGACCAGTTATCGATTTCTACATTTTGGAAGTATGAGGGTTGGAACTCTGGGTCGAAGGATTCTTTAGATAAATCTGGAACAGTTTGGCGTGCAGAACCATTAAAGGATACGGTATGGGTTCCGGAAGCCCGAAAAACGTAGCCATTCAGACCATTCCTGTGATAATAATTGTAACGGTCACCAAAAGGCTCATCTTCCTGTAACTTGAGCGTTCCACCAGTAAATTGACTCTTGGCTGCATCTTGTAGGAAGAATTTACCTCCGATTGTCAATACATCATCGGGATGTGCCATCACCAAGCTGGCATTCTCACCCTGGGTTTTGAAATCACCCAGAACATAGACTTCGTTTCCACCTAAACTCAAAACAGCATCAGACCTGTAGTCATTGCGATCGCCTACCTCCAGATTTCCAATGAGCGATAGATCGCTTGCAAGGGTTGTCTGGTTGACAAATATGGCATTGGTGCTGAGTCGAGAACCCAAGATTGGATTAGCCGCTGTGACAATAGTTTCATCAACTTGCCAGGAACTCTCTAAGCCCCAAGGATACTCCCATGGCTGGAGTTCGGTATTTGCCAATTCTGTATTGTCTACCAAGTTTCCATTGATAAAGACCTTCTGTCCGCGAACGATGCCATTGGTTAGAGTCAGAGTCCCGTTGACCTGAATATTGTTTAAATTTACTTCAGAAGAACTATCGATTTCTAGATTCTGGAAGTATTGCTCTTCATTCCATCTGGGTTCTTCCCAATCAATTCTCTGGTACTCTGACCCTTTAAGAACAATAGTGTGTGTACCAGATGCCCGAATAGACTCGACCGAGGAGTTATTCCAGGTGGTATCCCCCCCAATATTAATCGTTCCAGCTATCAATTGGGATGGCGCGGAGTTCGACATACTAAAGTATCCCCCGATGTTTAGAACATCGCTGGGGTCATCCATAATCAAACCTTCAGAGTCTGCATAGACATCACCAGTAACTGTAACTTCATGACCATTGAGGTTTAAACCACCATATAAATTTCCCTCAATGGTGGTTGCTCCCGCAGCCTTGACAAAGGCATTAACATGCAAACTCGGTAGAGTTCCTTGAAGCGTTAGATCGTCTTCTCGATCGGAGTCCCATAACTCTGCTATTTCTATGCCACTATATTCCCCGTTACCCGTAATAGAACCTAGAGCATTTAAATGTCCGTGGACTTGTAGTTCAAAGTCCGCAACATCCAAGCTCGCTCCATCTTCTACCGTTAGATCTCGAACTGGTGAATACTCTGTTAAAACAGGCTGATAGACTGTCGAAGCGGGAATGATGACACTTTCATCAGAGTCAGGAACTCGTCCATGGGCCCAGTTGTTGGGATTTGACCAGTTCGTGGGATCTGTCCCATCGCCTCCAATCCAGATGGCATCTGTCGTTACGATTGTGACGGTTGCTTCATCTGATTCTCGACCATTATCAATTTCATACTCAAATGTGTCGGTACCGATAAAATCTGGGTTAGGGGTATAGGTAATGGAACTTCCAGCCAAATCGAACTCGTCGATGTAAAAATTCCAGGAACTCGACGGATTAATATCACCATACCTAAATGACTGAATATACCAGTCTATACGTGAGTTCTCTGAATAGATATCATTCCCGAATAAGTTCATCTCTACGGATGTAGTACCGTAGGGAATCAAAATGACATCATCTTGAGCTTCTATCTCGGGAATGTATACTTCAACAACGGCAGTGTCGGTTTCGATACCATCACTAATGGTATAAGTAAATATATCGATCCCCCGGAATCCTGGTTCGGGAATATAAGTTACTCCTCCCCACTCATCAGTTACAAGCGTCCCCCGAGTGGCAGGGTTTTTATCGAATGTCAGGGTTAAAGGACGATCGCTAGGGTTTATATCGTTATCGAGAATGTCATCATCGATCCTTTCAATCGGTCGATTGAGTTCTGTATCAAAGTAATCATCATTTGCCGTGAATACCGGTTCGGGTTCCACTTCAATCTCGATCGATCCAGTATCGCTATCCGTCCCATCGCTAACGGTATAGGTAACCCGATCGATTCCCGTAAAATCGGCATTCGGCGTATACGTCACCGTCGTGCCATCCGTCGTCACCGTTCCGTTGATGGCACTCTCCTCGTCCACCGTCACCGTCAGCGCATCCCCATCGGGATCGGTATCGTTATTGAGGACGGAAATCTCGATCGCCGTGTTGAATTCGGTGGTTGCGATATCGTCGATCGCAATAGGAGGTTGGTTTTCGGGAATCGGATCGGGTGGCGGATCTGCCGGTGGTGGCGTGTTGGGAACCGGATCGGAGGTATTGTTCGTCGGTGGGGTTTCCGGTTCGGAATTGGGGGTATTATTCGTAGGTGGAGTATCCGGTTCGGGATTTTCCGCAGGGGTTTCCGGCTCGGGTTCGGTATTGTCTATCGGAATATCCGGTGTATCGTCGTTCTCTTGCGGGGTTTCCGTTGCCGGTGGCTGCGGTGCGCCCGAGTCGGGAGTAGACTGAGTATTGGCAGACTGAAAATTCTGCGGTGTTAAAGTTGTGCTGCTAACTCCTTGCAATACGAGCAACGCTTTACCCGATCGCCCGTCGCGCACAACCGTCCCCCCAGCACCATCCGACTCGAAAACCAACTCGGCAAAAGTCGTCCCATCGGGAAGTCGAACCGCATCCTCGCTAGGCTGAAAATCGGTAATCGTATCGAGTGCGACCCGGCTGCTTTCTTCCAGGACAATGACATCGCGACCGTCCCCCCCGGTTATCGTATCGGCTCCAACATCGCCGTAAATTGTGTCGTCGCCCTTATCTCCTTCAATGTGGTCGTTGCCTTTGCCGCCATAAATGGCATCGTTTCCTTGACCGCCAAATAAAACGTCGTTGCCGGAATTGCCAAATAAAGAGTCGTCACCAACCCCGCCAAAAACCAGATCGCTGCCGCCACCACCGAGAACGACATCGTTACCATCGTTTCCCAAAATAACGTCGTGGCCTTGGTTTCCCAAGAGTCGATCGTCACCTTGGCCGCCTTCTAGGGTGTCGTTATTTTTGCCACCATAGAGAGTGTCTTTGCCAGCATTTCCGAAAAGGCGATCGTCATCATCATTACCCCAGATTAGATCGTCGCCACTTAAACCGATGACCGTATCGAGTCCGCGACGACCCACTAACGTATCGTTTTCATCACTACCAACAAGAAGGTTGTTAGTAATATCGCCTCGTAAATTTAAACCTGGCATAGTTTTCACCCAAATTCGATCTCTCAGAGAAAGTACTGGTGGAACATGATTAAATCATGCAATAGAGTTCGATGGAAAAAGCCGTTTCTCAAAAAGAGAAAATTCTTTTCTTTAGCTCTATGTAGAGAATTTAATGTCTGTCCAGCCAGTACACAGATAGTCAAGTCTGAATCTAGGGTACGAAGCGAAATAATGAATCGTCAGGTATCAGTTCAGAAAAATATATTAGCTTTTGATTTTTCAAAGAAATATAATTTTTTTAAAAAATCCAACATTCAAATATACTCGAGAAAATTTGAAATGATATAATCTATAAAAATCTCGCAATCAAAAAAATATAATCTGTACTTTTGTATTCTAGTGATTCTGCAAAATCGTTCATTTAGATCGATTTAAGTTAAAAATAAAATAATATATTCTGCGCATCAAAATCTTGCCGTTTAACAAAATACAACGGTAAACATCGCTCTGTTTTTATCAACAAATATAAAAATTACTTCATTGTCGCCTCCCTTAAAAAAATCAATAGTAATATATAGAGATTAAGAGCCATCGACAGATAGAGATAGTTGGCGCCAGTTTTTGAATGAGTTCCCACAAAAATGACTCAGTTTTTGAGAATCTTCTATTAGTACTTCGACTAAATATTCATAACTCGAACGACTCAAGCTAGGCTTTGAAATTTGCCGATCGACTAACTCCGGTTTAATCGTTGAAACCGCTTTAGCTAAAGCTCTACCCCCCGGTAACTTTGAGAGCTTCAACCTCAGCTCTGTGGGTTGCGTTTTGACAGAGGAATCGTGAGCGGTATGCTCAAATCTGGGGTCAGTAAAATTGGAATCGACATTGAGAAACTTGAAGATATTCTGCAATGTCTGAATTCGATCGTGATATAAATCCTCTTGAAGAACAATTAAAATATTTGACGCTGAATAATACTCTAAATAGCGTTCGAGTTGCATGAAATAGAGACTAGTTTTAAGATAGTTACCGCTACCACGATCCGCAAGCACCTCATCGATACTTCGCTTTTCCAAACCGCGAGCGACTCGATGGACGTAATGAGAGATAATTCGTTGAATGGGATCGCGAACCAAATAAATCAACTTGGCATCGGGAATGATACGATGCATTCGCCCGGGAACTCCCGGAAACAAATGACATTTGGTATAATTCGGAGAAGACTCGCCGCGAATCTCTGTCGGCTGTCTAAAGTTCGATCGATACCAATCAAGTCCTCTTTTCCCGTTTAAATCTTCAGTAAAAAAGTCAAGTTCTTTAAATTTTGACATTGAAATTTGCGGGTGCAGCGATAGATAGTCGTGCAGACTCGTCGTTCCGCACTTCATCGCACCGATAATTGCGAGATTGGGTAAGTAGGTTTTCGTTTGGAGCAATAACATTTCAATAATCTAGATACGTTTTCCGACAGAAGGGCGATCGAACTCAAACGCAATCCGCGATCGCCCACCAAAGTTGGATTAAACTTGTGGATTAAAGTGGGTGAAACTTGAATCTATTGTCATGAGGGTTCGCCTAATTCGAGGCGCACCATAAACCTTCAGTTAGGGTCAACAGCGATATCGCCTTTCGGCATGTTGCACGCTCGACTCCAACTCCTCCCCAGGATGAATTGGGCATCAACTGCGTTACTCCTGAGACCCAAAATCCAAGGTTTTAACTCAGTTCCAATGAAGATAAATCCGCAATATAAACTCGGCGCGTGCCATCGGGACAAGCATTAAATGCAATTCGTTGAAACTGGCGATCCCACGCCGGATGGGGGTCGACGCGCAACTGCCTTTTCGGGCCGTAATAGGGAGGGGTAGTCTGAATTCGGACTAAGGTTTGTTCTTCCCCCGTCTCCACGTTAACCCAGCGAATGGGCGTCGTGCCATCCCCAAAAGACACCGGTTCGTAGGGATAAGCATCGGTCAAAATACAGTTGCCGTTGGGGTGCAAAGTTGGGTGTCCCGAACCCGAAATCGTTTTGGCAATCGCCTGATATTGACTGCCGTCGTAGCGAACTTTGATAAACCGCAATCCCTGGCGGTACATATTCAAATTCATGATGATAGTTTCCCCATCAGGACACCAATTAGGGTGATGGCCGCCTTTCCCCCATTCCGAGTTGGGAATCGCCAGACGGATATCAGAACCATCCGCTTTCATCGTCACCAAATTCAGCTTCAGCTTTTGCTTTTTGCGCAAGCGCCGCAAGAGGGGAATGGGTTTGAGGAAATCGAACGAAAAAGCTTTGTGAGGCAGCCACCGCAAGACAAACATCAATCGATCGCCCTGGGGATTCCACTTCACGTGAAACCCATAGAAATCCCCTCGTTCGTACTCGGCTAAATCCAACTGCGGGGCGATCGCATCCACCACTTCCCGAATCGAAACCAATAGCTTACACTCGCCGGTTTCCGTATCGGTAATGTAAATACCATCGTCTGACGATATACCGCGATTGGTGGGAATATGGGAGGGAGGAACGATAACACCGTATCCGGCTTGGGTCGCCCCGATGCGCAACAAGCAGGGACTCGCCGCCTGCTTGCCATCCGGGGAAATCATATACACCGTCCCATCAAGGATTTGCCGATCGCCCGAAAGAGGATCGAGCTTCACCCCAAACGCGCGCCAGGTTGTGACGTCAACATCATTGTAGAAAAGTTGAGTATCATCCGTTCCCCACTGAACTTGGGCCCCGAGTTGGGTATCCCATCCTTGGGTTTCGGCAACGACGCGAGATTCCCCCGTCTCCAAATCCACCAGAATCACCTCAGCTTTGTCCCCCGGTTGAGGCAGGCGATCCTCGAACGGAAAGCGCGTTACAGCCAAATATCGTCCCGACGGACTAAAGGGAGACGTATCGAAGAAACGATGGATGACACCATTCAAATGGGGCGTGGCACACCAAACTCGAACGGTCGGATCGAATTGAGTATAGCTGGGAAAGTGCTGGGTGAGAGTCTGAGTCATCGGAAACCAGTTTAATTAAAAATAAAAGGATATCGATATGGCAATTGACATGACCATCGGTGGGCAAGCGATTCGCCCAGACGATGTTCGAGCGCTCTCAATTTTGAATGTAATGCCCCTAATCGATGCAACTTGCCCGCAATTTATCCCACAGATCGGGCGAAGAACTGAAGATGATGCCCCTAAACGCGCTGTCGCGGTATCTGCTGCCATATCTCTTGGGTCTTTACCTACCGTTATAGCATCGCCCGATCGATAGACTTGGGGGTCGATCGCAGCTATCACATTCTTTAAAAACGACAACGATCGCGATCGCACCCTCGAAACACCAACCGGCAATAATGGGAGTAGAGCAGCGACCTGCTTGGCAGACGAAACTTGACTAGCAACCCACAGCGCATTGATTTGCGGACATCCCCAATGGTGGGGGCGTTAACGATCCTTTGACACTTTCATCTCATCGTCTAGTCAAGTTCAAATCGTCTGCTCAGATGCCGATAACTGCACGATCGCCGCTCGATCGGGCACTTCCCATCTCAACCCTCGTCTCGATTACTAAATCCTGGGAAGAAGCTCGGTGTCTAACGATATCGGGGTGAGTGCCACAACTAATCTTATCTGCTCGGTATCGCCCATGAGTTTAAAACAAAAAGCTGTTAAAGGAGTCGTTTGGTCCATCATCCAGAAACTGGGCGGGCAAACGATTTCTTTAATTGTGTTCTTTCTCCTCGCTCGCTTACTCGATCCCAAAGACTTTGGTTTGGTCGCGATGGCAAGTGTCTACCTGGCGTTTCTACAGGTTTTCGTCGATCAAGGATTTGCCGAAGCCATCGTCCAGCGCAAAAATCTCGAACGCGAGCATCTCGATACGGCCTTTTGGATTAGCATCGGCAGCAGTGCGATCCTCATGGGTTTGACAATGGCTATTGCTGGACCGGTCGCCCACCAATTTAAAGCAGCCGGACAGACTTCGGAACTGACATTAGTTCTTCGCTGGCTGTCCGCGAGCTTCATGTTTTCTGCTCTCAACAGCGTTCAGCAAGCTCTATTCCGGCGCAACCTAGCCTTCAAATCTCTCGCAGTGCGATCGCTCTCGGCCACCATTGCGGGGGGAACCGTCGGCGTCACCATGGCACTTTCGGGCTTTGGCGTGTGGAGTTTAGTCGGCCAGCAACTCGTCAACGGTACGGTGGGCATCATCGTTCTCTGGAGAGCCAGCGATTGGCGACCGGGTGTTCGGGTTTCGCTCCCTCATTTCAAAGAACTCTTCGGTTTCAGTGCCAGTATTTTGGGCTTCAACATCCTCAACTTTTTCAATCGTCGAGCCGATGATTTTTTAATTGGATACTTCCTCGGACCCGTTGCATTAGGTTACTACACCATCGCCTATCGCATCTTGCTGATGGTGACCGACCTCATGCGCACCCTCTCCAAAGTCGCCCTGCCAGCCTTCGCCCAACTCCAGGACGAACCGGAACGATTGCGGCGCGCTTATTACAAAGCCATCCAGCTCACGAGCTTAATCGCAATCCCCACCTTCTGCGGATTAGCAGCACTCGCCCCGGAACTCCTACCGAGTCTGTTCGGAACTCAGTGGACTGAGAGTATCCCCATCATGCAGATTCTCGCCTTTATCGGCATCGTCCACGCCCTGAACAATATCAGCGTCAACACCATTAAGGCCATGGGCAAGCCGGACTGGATTTTGAAAGTCAACATTGTCAATGCCGTTCTCAACGTCACCGCCTTTGTCATCGTGGTGAAACATGGGGTTTGGGCTGTGGCTGCCGCCTACGTCATTCGCGGTTATCTCGTGCCGCTACCCACATTTATTTTGATGGCACGCAAGCTCATCCACACAAAAATTTCCACCTACGCGCGTCAGTGTCGGACACCGATTTTGGGTTCGATGGTAATGGTTGCCGCAATTTTCGGTATCCGGTCGGTACTCGCAGCTTGGCTAGATATGTACGGACTGCTCGTTGTCTGCGGCATTCTCGGTGCGGCGACTTACATCGGCGTCGTCTGGCTTGTCGACCCCCAGCTCGTGCCCCAACTGATGGGATTGGTGAAGTTGGCGACATCGAAGAAGAAAAAGAAACTCGACCCCCAAGGTTTATCGTGAGGAGGGAACACATCATGGCTGGCAATATTCAAGGTCGTATTTTTCTGGTGGGATGTCCTCGTTCGGGGACAACCCTTCTCCAAAGTTTGTTAGCGGCACACCCGCAGATTGCCTCGTTTCCTGAATCCCATTTCTTTACCAGCTTGGAACCCTCAAGAGCGTGGATGCGCCAACTGGGATTGGGTTTAGCCTCTGGCAAGCGGGCAAAGTCTCGGTTTTTGGAGTTTCTCAAAATTTTGAACCAAGAGCCGATGCTGTCTTACGTGCCAGCGTTTGCTCCCTTCGTGCGGCAATACACTTCTGCTTTCGTGAAAGTGTTGGATACCCTGACCCTCGAACAGGGCAAAAGTTGGTGGCTCGAGAAAACCCCCGGACATCTCCAGTGCATCGATCTGATCCAGAAGCAGGTTCCGGAGGCAAAATTTATTCACATCGTCCGCAATGGTACGGATGTCGTCGCGTCGATCTACGATGTGGCAAACCACCGTCACTCCGAGGGTTGGCTCGAACCGGGCAATCTCGATAAATGTATCGATCGCTGGATTGCATCGATGGAGATTACCCAGCAATATGTCGATCGTCCCAATCATACGATCGTGCGTTACGAAGCATTGGTGGAAAAACCTCGGGAGGTTTTGAGAGATTTGTGCGAGGAGATCGAGATTGAATTCGACGCCACGATGCTGAAGGGATATCGCGCAGCAGCCAAACAAGTCGTGCGTCAGGATGAAACCTGGAAAGCATCCGCCGAGCAACCCATCCGCAATGCCAACGGGAAAAAGTTTTATCAGGTGTTCGACGAAGCTCAGCGCGAACATATTTTAACGCAGTTATCAAAAGTCGATATCGATCGATTGTGCGTGGCGAAATCGAGTTAAATGAGATTTTGAGAGATTGGGAAGATGAAGGTTTTTTTCCCAATCCCTCGGTGGGAGTTCAAAGAGTTTAATTTTCAGTCATGGGGAATGGGGAATGGGGAACGGGGAATGGAAAATACCTATTTCTTCGATGTGTGTAAATAAACTGATGACGAAGCGCTATAACCTGCCTTATTCACAAGTGTTCTACCAACATCGCTTAACGCCTCGTCTGGCAACCACTCATATCAAGTTTATTTGAATACTTATAATTCACCGTGAAATGAGCAGGCAATCGCGGGGGAAGCAGGGGAAGCTGGGGGCGAGATTCAGCACAATCGTGCTGTTTTTAAGTGATTATCCGAACTTGATATCAGACAATGTACTCAAAAACACGTCTGTTTTTTGAAGTTCGCTCGAGATCGGCATTTTAGCGTTTGGCGAACGATCCAGGTTAACTGATAGCCGTTTTTACAAAAGTAGACCCAGGTGCTAACGGAATCGGCGCCGGGCAAATTCTTATGTATTTGCGATCGAGCGAGCGAATTCGTTCGGTCTCTATGACTATTAACGTCATGTACAACTTGTTTATCCAAAACCTGACCGCACGGGGGAATGGGGAATGGGGGATTTCTCGACTCGCTTGCCATATGGCTTTGCTTAAAGTTGCACACCGCGTTATTTAAATTTCGATAGATTGCACCGAAAAAATTTTTTTTGACAGGTAATTTAGTTTTAAATGATTAATATAAAAAATAATTTTTCCGTAATTTCACTCAGCGACTATCAACAACATCGATGATAAAAAAGAATTAGATGATTATAGTCTGATTTCAAAATTACAGGTTTTCTGACAATGCTATTTAACTCTCCTGAGTTTATCTTTTTATTTTTACCAGTAACACTCATTACTTTTTTTGCCCTTGGAAAACTCAAGTTTTACCGAGGTGCTATCGTTACCCTAACTTCTGCCTCTCTATTTTTCTATGGTTGGTGGAATCCTCCTTATTTAGGATTACTTCTTTTTTCCATCGGATTTAACTATTGTCTTGGATCGCTCCTCAGCAAAAGAGTTTCTCATCCCATATCTCGGAAACTTCTCTTGTGGAGTGGAGTTGGAGTCAATCTCCTTCTGATTGGCTATTTTAAGTACGCAAACTTTTTTTTAGATACAGTCAATCAGTTTTTTCAAACACAATGGAATCTGAATCAAGTTATTTTACCCCTAGCCATCTCATTTTTCACCTTTCAGCAAATTGCTTACTTAGTTGATGCCTATCGAGGAGAAACAAAAGAATATCATTTTCTCGACTACTGTCTTTTTGTGAGTTTTTTTCCACAACTGATTGCCGGTCCGATCGTGCATCATCAGGAAATTATGCCACAATTCCGGGAAAAAGAAACTTACCAAGTTAGTGCCCAGAATCTGGCGATTGGGTTAACGATTTTCACGTTAGGGTTGGCTAAAAAAATATTCCTCGCTGATACATTTGCAACCTATGCTACTCCAGTATTCACCGCAGCAGATGGAGGAGAATTATTAACCTTTTATGAAGCTTGGTGTGCGGCGATCGCCTACTCGCTTCAGCTCTACTTCGATTTTTCTGGCTATTCAGAAATGGCGATTGGTGTCGCTCGAATGTTTGGCATCAAGTTACCATTGAACTTTAATTCACCCTATAAATCGATTAGTATTACTCATTTTTGGCGACGTTGGCATATTACGTTATCAAATTTTTTGCGAGATTATATTTATATTGTTCTCGGTGGAAATCGCAAAGGAGAATTGAGAAAAAACATGAACTTAATGACCACAATGTTACTCGGTGGTCTCTGGCATGGAGCGGGCTGGACCTTTGTTTTTTGGGGAGGTTTACATGGATTCTATTTGATTGTCAATAATCAGTGGGTATCGCTACAAAAAAGATTCAATATAACCGTTAATAATAGTGCGATTGTCACTCAAGTTTTAGGTTGCTCGATTACATTTTTCTTCGTCGCGATCGGATGGGTTTTCTTTCGAGCTGAGAGTATGGCCGGTGCAATTTCAATCTTAAAAGCCATGTTTGGTAGCGATGGCTTCATTTTGAGCGCACCTCATATCCGTTCTGACAAGCTTATGCCGGCGATGCTTGCCGTTGGTTTGTGTATTGTTTGGTTTGCACCCAACGTACAGGAGTGGATCGGTAAATACCAAGCGGCAAGCGATGTACCCCAGCTCAAAGAAAAACAGAAAGCTCCCGTCACGCATCATTTATGGAAGAGGCTACAGTGGCAACCGAATTTATTCTGGAGTGCAGCGATCGGGATTACTATCTTTTTGGTTTCTAAAACCTTTTTAACCGCTCAGTCTAGTGAATTCCTTTATTTTAATTTCTGATATGATGTTTGCCAAATTTTTAAAAAATGTCACCATTTGTTTTTTACTAAGCTGTACGTGTTTTTTGAGTGCAGTCTTCATTCAAATGAATGCGCCAACGGAAAGCTCGCGATGGATTTACGAAATCAATCAAGCCAAGTCAAATTTAGCCCATTCAATTAACGAGCCAAAATTAATCGTTTTGTCAGGGTCGAATAGCTTATTCGGAATGAGCTGTAAAACGATCCAGGAAGATATTCAAATTCCCTGTGTTAATGCTGCGACAAATGCCGGACTAGGTTTAGATTATATTCTGTCTTTCGGTCGTTCCCTCGCTCGCCCTGGCGATACTTTTTTACTTCCCTTAGAATACGGAATGTATCAATATGATGGAAAACACAGTGATGTTTTGATTGATTATATTTTCGCGCGAGATCCCGGCTATTTAAACAAGATCGGTTTTGAAAGTAGAATGCGCGCCATTGGGGGAATTTCTTTCTCCCGTCTGATGCGAGGAACCATTTATAAAGTCGCAAAAATTTCACCTCGCAAAGATGGATATCAGTCCGATACTTTAAATGAGTATGGAGATGAAACGAGAAATACTGTGGCGAGTATCACTGAAGCCCACCGTCAAAAATTGAATCGGCTTCAACCGATGGAAAAAATTAATGGTTCCGTCGATTCTAGTCATGGAATGCAAAGTATTCGTGATTTTGTCCGTTGGTGTCGAGACAATAATATTCAAGTCTTAGCATCTTGGCCGTCTACCGTTTGGTTTGAAGCCTACAATCAACCGTCGAGAAGGGAATACTTTAAGAGTATTAAAAACTTTTATCAAAGTCTTGATATTCCGATTCTCGGACAACCTCAAGACTTTATGTACGATGTTTCTCTCTTTTACGATACGGCTTATCATCTCAACGATCGGGGAATGCATCAACGAACGGAGCAGGTCATCAGTTTACTACAGCCGTATCTCCAGCCAAATGAAAAATTGACCCAGGTCACCAAAAAATAGTAGGACTTACCTAAAGCAAGCTATAGCCGTCGCCAGAGCAATTAGGATACTCGTGAAGGCAGGCGAAGGTGGCAAAGTCCGCCTCGAGCGACAGAGGAGAGGTCGGAGCGCACAAGACGCAAGGGAACTTCAAATCATAAAAGCGGCGATCGACTCAGGCGGTTGCCGCTCTTTAATGGACTCGATCGAGTTAAAGATGCTTGAGCTTTTTAAAAAAATAGTTCGGATTCTTCTTGACTAGTTCGTATCGATCGGATGCGAGAACATCCTCAACTATTTTTTTGACTTCCCACTGGGTTCCATCCGCAGAATCATCAAACAGAATAAACCCTCCGATTTCGAGTAATCGATCGACATTATAGAAATCGCGACGCACAAAATCGTAGTTGTGATTGCCATCAATAAAGGCAAAACTAATCGAACCACCGAGTCTGACCGTTCTCCCAAACAAATCGGTCAGTTCCGAACGATATATCCATTCTGCAAAAAAATCATCAGAAAAGAGTTCGATGGCATAGGGTAAATCCTGAGAACTAAAGAATTGTACGTTTCGCAGAAAGCTTTCTTTGACAAACTCCTTATAATCGCTGTGTTTGAGATAAGGATGTCCGCCTAAGAATTCTTTTTTATCTGCCCCTTCAAAATTCCAAGCATCGCTACAAAATAGCTTGTTT
This sequence comes from Zarconia sp., assembly GCF_057467645.1. NCBI lineage: Bacteria > Bacillati > Cyanobacteriota > Cyanophyceae > Oscillatoriales > Zarconia > Zarconia sp. Next base: position 26,048 of record NZ_JBRJXU010000179.1, on the reverse strand, counting down.
GAGATACCATGTTTGAGCTTAAAGTAGGAAATTAAATTGGTGGAAAGCCCGCAAAATGGTCCAATTTCTATAATGGGAGACGAACTAGGAAGATGAGAAATGGCATAATCGAAGCACCAAAGATTTCCTTTTTCAAACATCCCTGGATTGGCGCGAAACAACCACTTGATAAAATTATCTGAAACGACTTCCGTCTGTAATCGATCGATTGCTCGTTTTAAGCTATCAAGAACTTTACTCATATTTTTATTGAATACCGTTGCTATGGGTACGCGATTCGATATTGACAGTGATGTGGCGGTCAAAAGGATTTCAGGAAATATACGGAAGGCTCTACATGGAATTTCTTACGTAAACTTTCGTGATGTCTGGAATGTAAAGTTTACAAAAGATAAACGAATCCTGTAAACACTCCCATGAAAGTTTGTCAATACTGCACATACTTTTTTTCTAACATATAATGTTAGGAGAGGCTAAAAATTATCAAAATATTTGCACGATCCTTATCTGTATCTACCTACATTCAATAAGGTCTCCTTATAAAAATAGTCAGAACCTAAAAGGAATTGAATATGTCTCAAGCCGTACATCCTTTCGTTTCTGTCATCATTCCAGTTTTTAATGATTCTGAGGCTTTAGAAGTCTGCTTAACATTACTTTCAGAGCAAACCTACCCTCGCGAATCTTATGAAGTCATTGTCGTAGACAATCGTTCCGAGGAAGAGATCGAAGCCATCGTCGCTCGTTTTGAAGGAACGGTTTACGGCTACGAATCTTGTCCTGGTTCTTATATTGCTCGCAATCGCGGTATCTCCATGGCTAAAGGGGAGATCGTCGCCTTTACCGATTCTGATTGTCTGCCCAATCGAGATTGGATCGAGCAAGGTGTTTCTTATCTGACTCAAACAGAAAACGGCGGCTTAGTTGCGGGTTCGATCGAAACCTGTTTTCACAATCCCGAGCAACCGACAGCCGTAGAACTCTACGATCGAATTCTCGCCTTTCCTCAGAAAAACTATCTCGAGAAAACTCACTTTGGCGTGACGGCTAATCTATTTACCTTCAAACACGTCATTGACGCTGTTGGCACGTTTGATGAAACCCTCAAGTCCGGTGGCGACTACGAATGGGGACAGCGGGTTTATCAAGCCGGTTACCAACAAGTTTACGGCGAAAAAGCGGGCGTTTCTCATCCTGCGAGATCGACCTTCTCCCAGCTCTCGAAGAAAATCGGGCGCGTGGTGAAGGGGCAATACGATTTGCATCAGAAAGCCGCTTATACCAAGCAAAAGTTTATTCGCGAGACTCTCAAAGACTTAGTTCCGCCCATTAAGTTTGCCATGGGTTTATATCAAAAGAATCAAGATCTGACCCATTTGCAAAAGCTGCAAGTCACTTACATCCGGTTTTTGTTCAAATACAAACGAGCCTGGGAGCGGATGAAGTTACTCTTGGCCATCTAATCGGTCATCGAGATGGGTCATCTCAACCAACATTTTGTCCCCTATCGAACGAGCAAACGAGCGTGAAAGTTTTACATTTAAGCCGAGATACCGGAAGTGGGGCAGGACGGGGCGCTTACTGGCTGCATAATGCCCTCACTCAAGCGGGTGTTGAGTCCCAGGTTCTCGTGGCGCGCAAAACCATCGACGATCCCGATGTTGTCGGATTAGAAGGCAAGTCTAGCAAGTTTGCCAACAAAGTCCGGGACAAACTCGATAAGCTTCCCCTGGCACTTTACCCCAATAAAGATCCCTATATCTTTTCCCCCGCTTGGATCGCTCAAAACGTTAGCGATCGCATCGAAGCGTTAAACCCGGATTTAGTTAACTTGCACTGGGTGTGTGGCGGCTTTCTCAAACCCGAAAGCCTGCGCCAATTTCAGCGGCCGATCGTTTGGACGCTGCGGGATATGTGGGCATTTTCCGGCGGCTGTCACTATACCGGAGATTGCACCCGATACGAACAGTCTTGTGGTGCGTGTCCCCAGCTCAAATCCACTTGGGAAAACGATTTATCCCGTCAAGTCTGGCAGCGAAAACAGCAAGCGTGGGCAGATTTGGATATTACGTTGGTGGCGATTAGTCATTGGATTGCCGATTGCGCCAGCAAGAGCGAACTCTTCAAAAATCGACGCATTGAAGTTATTCATAATGCCCTCGATCCCACGGTTTACCAACCCAAACCCAAAACCCTATCCCGCACCCAATTAAATTTACCCACCGATAAAAAACTCGTGCTGTACGGGGCGATGAACGGCGTTGGGGATAAGCGTAAAGGGTTCGAGTATCTCGCTGCCGCCTTGAAAAATTTAGGAAGCAGCGACCTCAAAAGCGAGATCGAAGCCGTCGTCATCGGTTCGGTCAAGCCCGAAAATGCGCCGGATACGGGACTCAAAACCCATTACCTCGGACGAATCGACGACAACGACGTTCTGGCGCAAATTTATTCGGCCGCCGACGTTACTGTGGTGCCCTCCATTCAAGAAGGGTTCGGCAAAGTTGCCATCGAATCCCTCGCCTGCGGAACCCCCGTGGTGTCCTTCGATTCCACCGGACTCAAAGATATCGTCGAACACGAGCAAAACGGCTATCGCGCCCGATGTTTCAGCGCCGAAGACTTAGCAGCCGGAATTGCCTGGGTTGTGGAAGACGATCGCCGCTGGCAAAACTTATCGGTGCGATCGCGTCAGAAAGTGGAAGAAGAATTCACCCTCGAAGTTCACGCCCGCGCTTACCTGAAGCTCTACGAAGAGATTTTACAACCCGCCCAACCCGTCACGGTCTAAAGAACCGTCATTCAACCTCGATCTCTGACTCAAGGATGCAAAAACGATGACCAATTCCGTTTACATCATTATTCCCGTTTTCAATCGCAAAGAGACCACCCTGGCTTGTTTGGCTCGATTGCAAAGTACCGGAGACTTGCAACGATACCGCGTTGTCGTTGTGGATGACGGTTCCACCGACGGCACGGCCGAAGCCATCTCGCAGCAGTATCCCGCCGTAGATATTTTGACCGGAGACGGTAACCTGTGGTGGACGGGGGCGATCGCCACAGGAATGCAGTACGCCTACGATAAAGGTGCCGACTACTGCTTCTGGCTCAACGACGACTGCACCCCCGATGCCGGTGCCCTGCCCCTTCTGGTGCAGTTTATGGCGCAAAATCCCGGTACGATTGCCGCTCCCGCCTGCTACAACCCCGAAGCCGACAAAATCGATCGCAACGGTTTCAAAGGTCGGCAGTCCCGTGCGGCCGTTCCCGGCGAACTGGTGTGGGTGGACGGAACCTGCGGCTGGTGTGTCGGCATTCCCCGCGCCGTCATCGCGAAAATTGGCGTTCCCGATGCCCGTAAGTTCCCCCAATATTCTGGGGACGACACCTACACCCTACGGGCCACCCGCGCCGGATTCAAAGTCTGTCTGGTGGGAGATGCCCGTGCGACCCTTGCCGACGGCGTGCGCGTCACCCACAATTTCGAGCATTTCCATCGCTCGGAACACACCCTATCCCAAGCCTGGAACAGCGTTTTCTGGAGCAAAAAATCCCCCTATCACCTGCCCACCAAATTCTTCTACTGCACCGAACGCTACGGCCCGGTTGTCGGCGGCGTGTTATTCGGTGCCAAAATGGGCACTTGGCTGTGCGAGTGGGGACAGCTTCAGTTGAATGCAAATCGCACCAACGCTGAGGCTTAAGGTGTCGGGGGCTTCGGGAGCATCGGAGGCTTCGGGGGGGTATTCTTCTTCGTTCTCCGTTTCTCCCCTCCCCGCGTCCGGAGCGTCCCCGTGTCTTCCCCTCTCCCCATCTCGGTGCATCTACACGCACAACTACCAGTAAGACGACCTGTGAAAATTTGGCACGTTGGATCTTCTTTTTCACCCCAAAAAGTTTGCGGGGTTAATAATAGCGTTTGGTTGCTCGCCCAATATCAGGCACAACTGGGATGCGATGTGGCGGTGGTAGTCGATCCGGCGCCCGATGATGCAGCAAGAGAATTAGCCGAGAAATCGGGTTTTGAAATTATTCACCTCCCCTCCAATCGATGGCGGTACGATCGCTCGGTGCTAGATCCAATTCTGCGCGATCGTCCCCCGCAGGTGGTGCACATGCATTCGGTCTTCATTCCCAAACAGGCCGCTCTGGCTCGAGCCCTCGTCCGTTGCGGCATTCCCTATATCGTCAGTCCCCGCGGGGGATTGGACTTCCGGCGCTCTCGATTGCAAAAGCTCGTTTACAGCGCCCTCATCGAAAAACCCCGTTTTCGCGCAGCTGCGGCCGTTACCCTGTTGATGCCCAAGGAAGAAGAAGCCGTCCGCGCTTTCGTGCCGGAGTACGACAAACCCGTGCGCTGCCTGCTCAACCCCATCGAACCCAACCACCGCGAGGGCGATCGCTGGCAAAGCCATCCCGAAACCAAACGGGTGGTGTTTCTCGGCCGTTTTGACGTGGTACACAAAGGCATCGACATTCTCGTCGACATTGCCCGTCACTTGGAAGACGTAGAATTTCACCTCTACGGCAGCAAAGAATCTAAAAGCGAGCACGTCTTAGAAGAGTTGCAGCGCAACCTACCCCCCAACGTCTATTTTCACGAACCGGTTTTCGGGGATGCCAAAAACGAGGTTCTGACTCATGCGAGTTTGTACATCCAAGCTTCGCGCTGGGAAGGATTCGGGCGATCGATCGCCGAAGCGATGTATCTGGGGGTTCCCTGTGCCGTCTCCGAAACCATCAACTTTGCCGAAATGTTCCGAGAAAAAGATTTAGGTGTGGTGTTTCCCCCAGAACCCTCTTCGGCGGCCCAACTGCTTGCCAAAGCCATCGAAAATCCCGAGCGTCTTGAGGATTGGTCGGAACGGGGGCGGGAATTTGCCCGATCGCACTTTCAACCTCAAGCTGTTGCTACCGGATTTATCCGGCTGTACGAAGAAGTCACCGGCATTTAAGCCAATAAGTGGTGTGGGGAGGCGATGGCGATGAAAATCTGGCATTTGGGAGCGGCATCGTCTCCCCAAAAAATTTGCGGTGTCAATCACGCCGTGTGGCTCCTAGCGCGAGAACAAGCTCGACGGGGACACCAAGTCACCCTGTTACTGAGTGCCAAGCCCCACCCCAAGGCCTCAGAAATCGCCCGCATCGAGGGAATTGACTTAGTCCAGATGCCCGCCAACTGCTGGAATTATTTTTCAGATCGATCGCCCTTCGTTCCTGTTAACGACTCCCTTTGGGAGTATCGCCTCCGACCGGATATCGTCCACCTGCACTCGGTGTTCATCCTCAAACAGGCGATTTTTGCCGGGATTCTGGCACGACATCGCATTCCTTACATTATTACCCCCCACGGTGGATTGAACTTCCACCGATCGCCTCTAAAAAAGCATGTCTACAGCGCGTTACTCGAAAAGGATCGATTTTCCCGAGCCGCTGCTATTACGGTCTTAACGCCCCAGGAAGAAGCCGCTGTCAAAGCGTTCGTTCCCCAATACCAGGGAACGATTCGATGGATGCCCAATCCCATCGACTTGCAACGCATTCAAGAACCCAAGTGGCAGGGGAACGTGAGTCTGAAACAATTGGTGTACCTCGGACGGTTCGATGTCCTCCACAAAGGGATCGATCGGACGATCGCCCTAGCCCGAGAATTGGAGGAATTTACCTTTAACCTCTACGGCACGCCCGAATCCAAAACCCGGAACTTGCTCGCTCGCCTGCAACAGAACCTGCCCGGTAACGTCCATTTTCACGAGCCGATTTACGAAACCCGCAAAGCACAAGTATTAGCCAATGCCAGTTTGTACCTGCAAACCTCGCGCTGGGAGGGCTTTCCCATGTCCATTGCCGAAGCCATGGCGCTGGGAGTTCCGACGGCCCTATCCGAGCATTTAGGGGTAGCGCAAATCTTCGCGCGGCACGACCTCGGTTTACCCTTATCCGTCAACCCCCAAGAAGCGGCGACCCAGCTCAGATCGCTCTTCGATCGCCCCGATCGAATTCACCATTGGTCTTCTCGGGTGCGAGCGTTTGCCTGCGAGCATTTCCAACCCCAGACCGTCGCCGATCGCTATCTCGATCTGTATCAAACTGTTTTAAACCCATGAAAGTTCTTCTGTCTGCTTACGCCTGTCAACCCGGTGAAGGTTCCGAACCCAGCGTCGGCTGGAATACCGTTGTGGAAGTCGCCAAGTCCCACGAGGTCTGGGTGTTGACCCGACGTAACAACCAAAAGGCGATCGTTGCAGAACTCGAGCGCCATCCCATCGACAACCTCCACTTCATCTATCTCGATGTCTTCAACTGGACTCGTCGCTGGCCGCCGGGAGAAGTGGGGAAAGCGGTGCGAATTCACTACTATCTGTGGCAGGTGCGGGCTTATTTTGCCGCCCGTCGCCTTCATCGCCAAATTGGGTTCGATCTGATGCATCACGTCACCTACGTGCAATATTCCGCCCCCAGCTTTTTGGCGTTATTCCCCGTCCCCTTTATTTGGGGTCCTGTCGGTGGTGGAGAATCTGCCCCCCAATCCTTTCGATCGACCTTCAACAAACGGGCGCAGCGCTACGAAATCCTGCGGGATATCAGCCGCTCGATCGCAGAAGCCGACCCTTTCGTGCGCATGACGGCAAAACGCAGCACCATCGCCCTCGCCACCACCCAAGACACCGCCGAGTGCCTACACGCTTTGAATGCGCCCCAAGTCCAAGTGGTGGGACAATGCGGGTTGAGTGGGGCGGAAATCGATACGTTATGCCGTTTGCCTGCCCCCCAGGCGACCCCGCTTCGTTTCATCAGCATCGGTCGCTTCCTCCACTGGAAAGGTTTCGATCTGGGTCTAGAGGCTTTTGCCCGCGCCCAAATCGAGGATGCCGAGTTCTGGATGGTGGGAGATGGCTCCGAACGCGATCGCCTCGAATCTTTAGCCGCATCCTTGGGCATTGCCGATCGGGTCAAATGGTGGGGTAAACTCTCGCGAGACAAAACCTTAGAGATGTTAGGAGAGTGTCACGTTCTGGTTCATCCGAGCTTGCACGATTCGGGAGGATTTGTCATTTTAGAAGCCATGGCAGCCGCTCGCCCGGTCATTTGCCTGGATTTAGGCGGACCGGCCACTCAGGTCACCCAAGCCACGGGATACAAAATTACCGCCAGCGATCGCGACTCGACCATCGATGGTATTGCCAGTGCCATGAACCGTTTAGCCTCCGACCCAGAACGATCGAAACACATGGGTCAGGCCGGACGGTCTCGAGTCAAAATGCATTACGATTGGCGTGCGAAGGGTCAGTTCTTCAGCGAGCTTTACCGTCGCGTTCTCTCTGGCAAATCCGAGCAAAATCCAACGGTGCTAGCGGGCACCATCGGACAGACTAGCCAGACGCGAGGATGAGCGTATCTGTTAAGGATGAAAAAACACATTGTCGGAACATCCTTCAACGATCGGGGTTAAAGCCAGTATTTCTGAGGAGTAACATCGGGCAATGCCGTGGTGTTGCAACTGCCAAGGCGGTGAAGGCAATTCAAACAATTGGGTCATGACCCGAGGTCTTTCTCCCCTAGCTCCCGAAGCCTCCGAAGCCTCCCAGAGCGACCGGTCGCTTGTATCCTCAGGTCAGTTTTGGATAAGACTGTTTCCGGTGAGGGTGGGGAATAGGGAATGACGCCATGTGCAACTTAATTCTCCAAAATCCTCTCCCACGGGGGGAAGGGGAAAAGGGGGATCGGTCTACTCGCTCACCATATCGCGAGCGCAAAAAGAGCGCACACCGCGTAAATGGGGAATGGAGATGGAGTACTTTCCTCCCAAGCGACCAGATGTAGCCAGTGTTGTCGCTTCGCTTTCAAGAGGCTTGCCAACCGCCCGAACATCGCCAAGAGGCTGCATCCCGGCGAGATGACCGACGCGATCCTAACCAAGATGGCGACTGCTATAGTGCCGTCGCGATCGCAAAAATCGATCCGATCGCGGGCTTACATGATTTCTTGAGATGTCATAATCTAAATAGGTCGCTCTAGATACGATCGGGTTTCCTCGTTCGCAGTCGTGCTCGAATGAGAGAAACCAAAGTGTTCATCATTTCGAGGGAGGGTCAGTGATCCACATCGAGCAGAAAACACACACGACAAAAGATGGATTAACCGTAATTGTCCTCGCCCCCACGGGTCGTTTGGACATTACCACCGCATGGCAGTTTCGACTGAAACTGCAAGAGTGTATTTCCAAGCAAAGCAATCATGTCGTGGTGAACTTAGGTCAGGTCAATTTTATCGATAGCTCGGGCTTGACATCTTTAGTTGCTGGGATGCGAGATGCTGATAAAGTGAAGGGCAGTTTTCGCATCTGTAATGTTCATCCGGAAGCCAAACTCGTATTTGAAGTCACGATGATGGATTCGGTATTTGAAATTTACGAAACCGAAGAAGAAGCCCTAGAGGTTCCCCGCAATAACGTGGTGAGCTAACGTTGCGATCGCGCGCGAGTTTGGCTGTCTGGTTAAATTCCTCTCGACCGATGTACTCCGATCTTCGCGACCGTTGGTGAGTATTCCCATTGTTAAACGCGGTCGCGCCTAGCTTCTCTTCCCTAACCCCAAAATTGTCTAGAGCCAAAGAAAAAGGTAAACCGACAAGTCGCATTTGGAACAGGAAACAGAGCCATCGACCCTCTGTCAGAAGTCAGCCCATCGGTTCACTCGATCGGCGATCCCCATCTCTATCTTGGCAAAAGGAGAGCCAAAGGGGAGAATGAAAGTCAATAAATCCCTATATTTTGTCCTGTGGATAACGTCCCTACTGTATCAGACACCAAAAGAGCTTTTTACCAAGTTCACACCCGTCCGATTAATTCGATTTATCGTCGGGTTGTAGAAGAATTGATGGTGGAAATGCACTTGCTATCGGTTAACGTCGATTTTAAGTACGATCCCATCTACGCCTTGGGAGTTGTATCGTCATACAATCGCTTCATGCAAGGTTACCGGCCCGAAGCCGACAAGGATTCGATTTTCCAAGCCCTCGCGCGGGCTTTGGGAGTCGATCCCCAGCAGTACCGTCAAGATGCCCAATCCCTAGAATCTCTGGCTGCTGACCTGTCTGCGGAAGAAGCGATATCCGTTCTCAATGGCTCGGGGTCTCCAGAAAAAGCCAGTCAACTCTCAAAAGTCGTTGAGGAAATCGCTGCAGCCACGAACTTTAAGTACAGTCGCTTGTTTGCAATCGGGTTATACGTTTTCCTCGAATTGAGCGATGAGACGTTGGTGAAAGACGAAAATCGCCTCGAAGAAGCACTCCAGTCAGTTTGCACCAAACTAGGGATTTCCTCAGAGAAAACCCAGAAAGATCTGGAGCTGTACCGAAGCAATTTGGAGAAAATGCTGCAAGCTCAGATCGTCATGGAAGATATTCTTAAAGCCGATCGCAAAAAGCGTCAAGAACGAGAAGAAGCCAAACAAGCTGTAACCGCTCCGCCGAGCGACTCCTCCGATGAAGCCACCTCAGAATGAGTCAGCATCGATGGAGATCGCTAGCGCGTTAGGAGACATTGCCTTCAAGCAAGTGGAACTTTAACTTTAAAGTTTGAGACAGTTGGTTTAGATTTCTATCGTCGGTACGGGGAGCGATGGCGTTGAGCTTACTCTTATAGAGGCTCTCATCGGTTGTATGCTTAAAAGTATCATCCGATGAGAGCAGTATTTTAAGCAGTATTTCAAGTAAACGTAAAACTATGGCTTCTGTTAAGCAACATATTGCACTAGTTTCCGTTCACGGCGATCCTGCGGTAGAAATTGGTAAGGAAGAAGCCGGGGGTCAGAACGTTTACGTCCGTCACGTGGGCGAAGCTCTAGCCGAACAAGGATGGCAAGTGGAAATGTTCACGCGCAAGAGCCATCGCGAACAACCCTCGATCGTCGAACATCGTCCCAATTGTCGCACCATTCGATTGACCGCCGGTCCCGAGGATTTTATTCCCAGGGATCGGCTGTTCGATTATTTACCCGCATTTGTCGATGAATGGCTGGTATTTCAAGAGCGCTCTGGTTTTAAATATCCATTAGTTCATACCAATTATTGGCTATCAGCGTGGGTGGGTATGGCGTTGAAAAAACATCAAAATATCGCCCAAGTTCATACCCATCACTCCCTAGGAGCGGTCAAATATCGCGCCGTCGCCTCGAAACCTCCGATCGCCAAGATTCGCTTGGAAACGGAAAAAAACTGTATTGAAACCGTCGAGCGAGCGATCGCCACCAGCACCCAGGAAGTGGAAGATATGCACTCGTTGGTGACGCAAAAAGGAAATATCGACGTCATACCCTGCGGAACGGATATCGAGCGATTTGGATCGATTCCGAAATTTGAGGCCCGTCAGAAACTCGGACTCGATCCGAATGCCAAAATTGTATTTTACGTCGGGCGCTTCGATCCCCGTAAAGGAATTGAAACCCTCGTACGAGCCATCGGTTTGTCTCAACTCCGGGATAACGCGAACCTACAATTGATGATCGGGGGAGGTTCCCGGCCCGGATTCGCCGACGGAAAAGAGCGAGAGCGCATCGAAGGCATCGTCGATGAATTAGGGTTGCGATCGCTGACTCATTTTCCCGGTCGGATACCGGACGAACTGATGAGCGCCTACTACGCCGCCGCCGATGTGTGCGCGGTGCCCAGCCATTACGAACCGTTTGGCTTGGTGGCTCTCGAAGCCATGGCCTGCCGGACACCCGTGGTGGCATCCAAGGTGGGTGGCTTGCAGTATAGTATCGTCGATGGGGAAACGGGTTTGTTGGTTCCCCCTCAAGCAGATAAAGCTTGGGCCTGTGCCATCGATCGCATCTTGGGAGACACCGCGTGGCAAGAGGAATTGGGACGCGCTGCAAGAGCGCGGGTTGTCCAATATTTCAGTTGGGAGAGTGTGGCTTCGAATCTGAGCGCTCTTTATACTGAAGTCATTAGACACCTCCAGAAATAAAAAATTCCGACAATTTCTAGACCGAAGTCATGAATGGCTTCTGGCTTTCCCCCTTAATCCTTTGGCCCGAGATGTCTCTTGCATCATTGCGCGATTCGGTTTTGTCAAGTGCGTTCGCAGTCAAGCCCAGAGCCGGGTTGAAGATCGAATCTAGGGAAATCCGAACTTTCTATGGGGGAATGCGCCGCCGCGAAATCCCCCCAATTCTCGGTAAAATGAGCAAAAGTGCAAGAAGTTTTGATGTGTAATTGATGTTTAAAACGTCGTTTGGGTGTCACGATCGCACGAACATCATCAATGTCATTTTCCTGACCATGAGTAGACAGACCATCTCCGATCGACATTGCCAAAATTGATACTCATCCCAGGGTCGTCTGCACGTTTGAGGGAAAAACCTAACGCACTCCAAACAAAGCTGGGAGATAGTTTTATGGCTGGCAAATTGCAGCGACCGATATTAGTAGGCGGAATTGGCTTATCGGCGATGCTAGCGCTGTGGGAAGGTCTCGATCGCACAGACATGAGCGAATTTGGGATTCTAGGGGCGATCGCCGTCGGGGCTGGGGCGTGGTTGTTGCGTCCTCGGGTTCCCGAACTGGATTTGAGTCCGCTGCCAGTTATCGTCGATCGCACTGCCGTCGATAAGGCGATCGCCCAAACCCAAGCGACCCTCGACGGATTGGTTGCCGAAACGGAAAAATTAGAGAATCCCCATCCCGAAGTGACGACTTCCATCTCGACGTTCGCCAAAGCCCTCGATTGCCTCAAAACCAACCTCGATCGCACCGGGATGCAGATTGCCGTTGCTGGGGGGAAATCGGTCGGTAAAACGAGCTTGCAAAAACAGCTAGCCTCGGCTTTTTCCGACAAAAATCTCGAATGCAATTTCACCGAAATTCCCGCCCTGTTCGGTAGCGAAGAAACGGCATCTTTACCCACGGATTTAAATGCCGACTTGGTGTTATTCCTGGTGACGGGAGATATCACCGCGCCGGAATTTCAAGCCATCGAACAACTCAAAGGGGCTGGATATAAAACCCTGCTGGTGTGGAACAAACAAGACCAATGTCCCACCGACGATCGCGCCGGGTTGTTGCAACAACTTCAGTCTCGGATGCAGGGACTCCTGGATGGGGAAAACGTGGTGGCGATCGCTGCCTCCCCCGCGCCGGTGAAAGTGCGCCAGTATCAAGCGGATAACTCCGTCACCGAACGTCTCGAAGCCCAAACCCCGCAAATCGACCCCCTCACTCAACGCCTGGAATCGATTCTGACTCGGGAAGCGCGGGAATTGGTGTATGCGACGACTCTGCGGCAAGCCAAAGCATTACAAGGGGAAATCAAACAGCAGCTAAACCAACTGCGGCGCGATCGAGCCTTGCCAATTATGACCCAATATCAGTGGATCGCCGCTGCCGCCGCGATTGCCAACCCCGTCCCCGCCTTGGATTTACTAGCAACTGGGGCCGTTAGCGGTCAGTTGGTGATGGATTTGGGGGAAATTTACCAGCAGAAGTTTTCCCTCGAACAAGCCAAAGTCACCGCCGCCAGCCTGGGCAGTTTGATGGTGAAATTGGGATTGGTGGAACTGTCTACTCAAACCATTACCGCCATGCTCAAAACCAACGCCGTGACGTACCTTGCCGGTGGGGCGGTACAGGGCATCAGCGCCGCCTATCTGACGCGCATCGTCGGGTTGAGTCTCATCGAGTATTTCCAGCAGCAGGAGGTTGCCGTTGACGGCGAGAAAGGGCTGAATTTGGACAAGCTGACGGAAATCGTCAAAGGGGTATTTCAGGAAAATCAGCGCACTGCCTTCGTGCGATCGTTCGTCACCCAAGCCCTCGATCGATTGTCGCCGAAGCTCAAGCAAAGTGAAGGTAGCGAGATTGCCGCGAGTCATTAGGGGGAATGGGGGAATAGGGTGTGGGGTGTGGGGAAAGAGTATCGTAATTAACCCATTATCAATTGTCCATTACACTCTTCCTTGCCTCCGAAACCCACATTCGCCCAAAAAAATATGGCTTTACAGCTCAAAAACGTTATTCCCTGGGGACGCAGCTTTGAGGAATACCGGCGGATGTTTGCCCTCACGGATGGGGATTTGCAAGGGTCGATTCTCGATTGTGCCGGAGGGCCGGCGAGTTTTAATGCCGGGATGCGCGATCGAGGATACCCTGTAATATCGTGCGATCCGATTTATCAGTTTTCGGCAGACGAAATCCGCCAGCGCATCCAAGACACCTACGCTACGGTGATTGAGGGGGTAAACGCCAGCCGCGACGACTACGTTTGGCAAGAGATTGCGTCTCCCGAGGAACTCGGACGGGTGCGGATGGCGGCGATGGAGGCATTTCTGGCGGATTTTGGGGGAGATAGTTCGGGGGAAGTCGATCGAAACCGCTACGTCAGTGCCGAGTTACCCAATTTACCGTTCCGGGACGGTCAGTTCGATTTGGCATTGTGCAGCCATTTGTTATTTACCTATTCCGACCTGCTTTCAACGGAATTTCATCTGGATTCGATCGTTGAGTTATGTCGAGTGGCGCGGGAGGTGCGGATTTTTCCGATTTTAGATATTTCCGGTAAACTATCCCCGAGATTCGAGCCGATCGCCATGGAGTTGGAACGACGGGGTTATTCTTTTGAAGTGCGATCGGTTCGCTATGAGTTTCAGAAAGGAGGCGATCGGCTGTTGCAGATTCGTTCTCCACATTAGATAGGAACGTGCCGGAAATACAACGTTTCGCACTGGTATCATTACACTCAAAAATCGGAAAGACTCTGACGAGCATATCGCCATTTTATTGGACGTTCATTTCAACATCGATCGAATCCCAATAAAATGGCGTGGAATCTTGAGCGAGACTCACGACAGGGATAAAAGTTAGCAAAAATAATATTAAGCCAACCCAAACATATCTAAGTTTAATTTTTATCATTTTTCTGTGAATTAAATTTTCGCCTGACAGTTGAGAATTTTTAAATTCCGATTAGCTTTCTCCAATTGAATTTGACGAGGAAGGTTCGATCGACCGTAGGTGCGCAGGTTTTGGAGTTCTTCTGGAGTGAGGGGATTTTCTAATATTTCTTCTCCCCAATCGTTCAAGAGAATGACGCGATCGAGTTGCAAGCGTTTTTGTTGGTGTTGGCGATACAGTTGGGTGTAAGTGGCGACGACGAATTGCCATCGATTTTGCGCGCAATAACTGCGATCGATGATAATTATTTGGCTGGGAATGGGAAAGACAAAGCTGAGCACAACTCCAGCAAGCAGAAAGCTAAGAAAGCCAATGCCTAAAATTTGAAGCAAAATACGATCGAGCTGATTCATTACAGAACCTCCTTGGCAAAAATTAACGAGTAAAATAGAGACAGCACTATTGTTAATATTTCAGAAATCAGGGTGAGAATAAGGGAATTTTTCAGTGAGATAGCGATGTAGCATTTATCGAAAAATAAGAGACAAAAGCTCCCCCTAAATCTCCCGTTTGACGGGGAACTTAAGATTTCAATTTAGATAACGGCTGAATGCTTACCTAAAACTTATGGAAACCTCTACATGCTTCTATCTCGATCTCGAACGAAAAAAGCACTACAAATTCGTTTGAAACAAACCTTTGAGCAACCCTTGCACGTTTTCGGGGGTTCCCAATTTCACCGTTGATTCTCGCAACGCGGCAATTTCATCGAGTTCCGATCGATTTACATCCCCATAGGCAATGGGATAAACGCGCACGCCACTGTCTTGGATAATATTTCTCACACTCTCAAACTTAAATCCTCGGTTGGTTTCCCCATCGGTTAAAACCAGTAGATAAAATCGACCGTTCGGATCGTATTTTTGGTATTTCATCAACTCCGATAAACCCACCATCATGGCATCGTACATTCCCGTACTGCCATCGGCGCGAAGATAATCGATCGCCGCAAGCAGACGTTGGTGTTGGAGGGTATCGAACGGTGCGAGAGGCAACTTAAAATGTGGGTTTTCATCAAAGGTAATCAGTCCGAAGTAGTTGCCGGAATTAATTTCTTGACTGGCAATTTGCAACCCCGCTTTCACCGCATTTAAGGGTTCTCCTTCCATCGAACCACTGGTATCGATGACTCCCATCAAATACACCGTTCGATCGCCATCTTTTTGCAGCTTCCAGAACGATTGCGCTTTGGTTAAAACATCTCCGGATGGCAGTTTCGGTAAATCCGAACGTTCGATGTAACTGAGAACGTCATTTCCCATCTCCGGTGCGAGTTTTTGCATGGGTTCGGAGGTAGCAAATTCGGCAAATCGTTGTAAGGCTTCTTGTTCTGCGGGGGTATTCCAGGAGAATCCGGCGAGGGGATTATTGTGGGGAATGCCAAATGGGATGTAGCTGGTTTGAGCGAATTCCGGTAACTGTTTGAGACTGGAATAATCGAGATAGCTGACGGCAAATGCCGGTAGTTTTTGCGGATCGCGAATGGCAATATTTTTCAAGTCTGGGGTAATTAATGCCGTAATTAAGACCTGTTTTTGAAAAGCATCGAAAACAGAGCGAACTTGAGGGGATTGTAAATCTGTGGCGGTAAGGGGTTTGCCATCTTGATGATGTCCGGCAGCCTGCCACAATAAGGTATGCAGTAAATTCATACCGGTAGAACTGCTAAAAGGATTGGTATATCCGACGGTAATTTTTCCGGCAAGAATGGCATCGAGAACGCGATCGAAAGTTACGTCTTCATTACCCCAAATTTCTTGTTTGAGTTGATTTTGAATGACAAATCCAGCATTATTGGGAAGCAAACGATCGGTGACTAGATTTACGCTAATCCCTTTGCTTTTAAGCATTTTTAACCATAAGCCGTGAGAAGGTGTATATCCCGCCGGTTGCGCGCCACCCCCCGCGATGGTTCGTTCTCCCACTCCCGAAGGAATTTTGCGAATGCCAACTTGAATGACTTGTTGGCTGCTAGTGGTTAATTGTTGCTGGTTGAATGCTTCGGCAACATCGACTAACCAGCGTTCGTCTATTTTTTTGCCATTGGCTTTTTCTGCGGAACTAAAAATTTCGATGTAAACCGTATTAGGGTCTGTTGAAGGTTGCGCGCCGTAGAGAGGGTATCTATTGAGATCGGGAAGCGGTTCGGCAATATTGTCGGTGCTGTAGTTGAGGGCAATTTCATCGGGAATAAAATCGGCTTTGACTGAAATTTTGGGTAATATTTCCTTTGCTAAAATTTGACTCGTCGATCGAACTATATTTTCTGAGTTGGGAAGCCGCGAAAGGAATGAAGTTGAAAAAAAAACTAAGAGAAATCCGACAAAAAACCAGAAAATAATTTTTTTGAGCATGATACTTTCCAAGAAACTGAGAATGATGAAGCTAGATATTCTGAGTTTGTTGAAATGATTGGAGAGAACTGAGCGTTACTACGATTGCTCATCTAAATCAGTGGAGGTTTGCAGGACCGTTTGATTTTGAACGAGTAAAAGTTGTAGGCGATCGGGAAAAACCGCTTCTACATCGGGAAATTTATTACCGATTTCGTCGAGAACGATCCGATCGTGACATTCTTGCAATTGATGGTGGGTGGCTTGGATGCGATCGCAGCTCGTTTTTACATTTTGCTGCCCGATTTTCTGATAAGCTGAAGTGCGGATTTGTTGGTTCGCCAGTGTCATCACGATCGCCCGATCGGCTAAAGCCAAAATGGTATAGAGTGCCTCAATTAGAGAGGGAATCAGTTCCGGTTCGATTTCGGCAATTTTTTGCGCAAACCCGTGAGTTTCTCGCACCCAAAATAAAACCCGTTCTAACTCCTGTAATGACGGCGCATCGAGTTTTGTTTCCAAACGCCTGAGTTGTCTTTGAAAACACTCAATATCCAATAGGTTCTCGTGGGTTTTCTTAGGCGTTAGAAGCGGACTGGATTTGAGCTGCCAAACCCAAGCCGTCCACATTCCCAGGGCGATCGCGATTCCAATTCCCAAGGCGATCGATCGCAATCCCACCCAAAATATAAAGCCGATCGAACCCGCACCCGTTGCTACCAGAAGAATGTAAGTCTGCGGTCGTTGAAAGATACTGCGCGATCGTCTATTTTTGGACATAAATCAACCTTTTGAAGGAACGGGGAGAATGTTGAATTCGGAATTCGGAAAGAAGAGGAGACGTGGTTGTAGGGGCAAAGCATTTGAGCGACAAATTCCTTTTTATGCAACAACGCCCTTGTTACTTAAAAATCCCCCATTCCCTAATTAACCCTTCCCCAAAAAGCCGTAACAGAGAATCGAAATCGCCACGACACCGAGGAGATTCAACACCAACCCTTCCCGAACCATGCGATTGACGGAAAACTGACCCGTACCGTAGACGATCGCATTAGGGGGAGTGGCGACGGGTAGCATGAACGCGCAACTGGCACTAATGGCCGCCGGAACCATCAGCAGAGTGGGGTTAAGATTCGCCCCCACAGCCGCAGCCCCCAATAGCGGCATCAGTAGCGTCGTCGTTGCCGTATTGCTGGTGACTTCCGTGAGGAACGTAACCGCGAGACAGATTCCGAGAATCATCAGCATCGTCGGTAATCCCGAAAGTCCCGAGAGGAGGTTACCCAGAGATTCGCTCAATCCCGAGGCTTTGAACCCATTGGCGATCGCAATTCCCCCTCCGTACAGCAGCAGCAATCCCCAGGGAATGCGAACCGCCGTTTCCCAATCGAGTAACTTGCCCCCTTTGCCGTCGGATAAGATAAATAACGCCACCACCATCACCAAGGCCACGGTACTATCGCCCACCCCCGGCAGGTTCAACCAGGCACTCCAGCCGCCAAAGGGTTCCGTGCGTGTCATCCAAGCCAAAGCGGCGATCGCAAATACGATCAGTACCCGCTTTTCGTCGCTTTGCCAGGTTCCTAATTCCGGAAGTTCCGGTTTTGAGGCATCGCGCAGGTTGCGCGTCAACCACAGCCAAATCGCCGGTAGCATCACCAACACTACCGGAACCCCCAGTTTCATCCATCCCAAAAAGCTGAAAGGCGTTCCAGTGAGTTCTTCGTACTGGGCCATAAACACCACGTTCGGCGGCGTACCGATGGGGGTACCGATGCCCCCCACACTAGCCCCGTAGGCGACTCCCAGTAGCAGGGGAGTTGCGACTCGTCGGTTCGGGCAGCTTTCGAGAACGGCGGTGGCAACGGGAAGCAGCATTAGAGTGGTGGCGGTGTTGGAAATCCACATACTCAGGAACGCCGATGCCAGCATGAACCCGAGTACCAAGGTGCGTCCTCCCGCACCCCCCACCAGGCGTACCATTCCCAGGGCGAGTCTGCGATGGGCTCCGCTTTTTTCCATGGCGGTGGAGAGAATAAATCCGCCCATCATCAGTAAAATCAGGTGATGTCCGTAGGCGGTGGAAACCTCTTTGCGATCGAGAACGCCGATAAACGGGAACAAGGCAAAGGGAATCAGGGAGGTGGCGGGAATGGGGATGGGTTCAAAAATCCACCAGACGGCGCACAGGGTGGTCACTGCCGCAGTCCACGCCGCTTCCGTGGGTTGCCCCGCAATGTCGAGGATGATGCCCACGGCAACGGCCAGACAAGGGCCTCCGGTGAGTGCGAGTTGTTTGAGGTTCCATTTTTTCATCGTTAATGGGGGAAGGGGGAATAGGGAATGGGGAATGGGGAATGGTAAAGAGGTTTTAATCTCTGTGCGTTGTTTTCTATTCGATCGAAACGGAATACCCCCCACAACTGCCACAATCGCAACTTGCCATCGGTTCGGCGTTCGCGAGCAATTTGGCGATGGTTTGTCGCAGCTTGGGGAAACTAGAGAAAACCCTCCAGAGGTGCGATCGCCATTGCAGTTTCAACGAGGTAGTTTCTAAGGAATTCCAAATATCTGCTGGCGGCATTTTCCCGAAGAAAAGCTTGTAGCTATCTAAGGTTTGCTGGTATTGAGATTGAAATTGACTTTGTTCCCTGTCGCCTCCCACACTCGGTCGATGGTGAAATGGCGTTTGCAACACATGGGGGCAAAATTCATCCCAATAAGAACGAGTATGGAGTAGATGCTGATGCCAAACGCGATCGATGGGTTTCGATGGGGTGACGGGATGTTCGGTAACCACTGCAAGAAAGGCAAACTTTTTGTATTCTGCGATCGCCCGTTGGGCATATTCGAGACTCCAGTGATTTTCTCTAGCTAGTCGCTGGCTGAAGCTCGATTTGTCAGGGCAATCGTCGAGGGAAAAATTTTGAATGCGTTGGTACAGTTGGGTATATTGTTCGTTCATGAGGTTCTCTTCTGATTCATCAATTTTTTACGATCTATTTTTCTAGCCAAATCTTTGATTTAGGACAGTCAATTTCTCGATCGAGTTGAGTTATGGATGTAACGTAAGGAAAATTAGTCCAATTAGTCCAAAACGAATTTCGATTTTCAATAACTTTCAGTTCGTAGGTTTCACCAACGTCGAGATTGGCGTATAGAGTTGCTGAATTCCGGACGCTCGATTTAAAATGCCAAACATTTTCCACGATTAGGACATCGGAATGACAACCGTCTTCAAACTGAACGTCTACTCGCTTTTGGCTTGGAGATTCACCCATACTCTTCGTATATTTATTCTTGACTTTAACGATTGCTGTTTTCTCTGGAGAATTCGCTTGTATTAAAAATCCGAATAACAGACCAGCAAAACTTCCGAGAATAATCAGAGTGGTTAGACCTTCTAAAAAGGTGAAACCGCGATTGCAGAATGCGTTAGATTTGAGTTTCATGGATTTTGCAGATCGATTTAAATCAAAAACAGATCGGCATCAACTAGACTCTCTATTTTTCAGCGAGGCTACTGCTTTTTTCTCAACGTTGAAATTGAACTAAATCTATGATTGCGTTTTTCGATCTCAACCGTCAATTCATAAAACTCATGTTTTTTTTGAAAAGCTCAATAAAAAAAATATTTAATCCTATTTTTTTAAGAAAAATAGAGAGACTCAGTCAATGAAAGTCAATCAATAAAAAATATCGATCGACTGTGATTGAATCAACGCGATCGATATGGTCGGCGTGCAAAAATTAGAAGCTATGACGAAATCAGACTGTAAGCATTCAGTCTAAAATCCAGTACTCCCCAGTGATTCCTTAAATTCGATATTGCTGACACAGGTTCCCCACAAACTTTTCCAACTTGCGAGTATTGCTCCAATCATTGTGAACTTGATAAAGCGAAATTGCCCGTTTAAAATCGGAAACAGCCCGAGGAATTTGCCCGATTAAAGAATATGCCATTCCCCGATTAGCGTAAAATTCGGGATTGCTCGAATCGAGCTCGATCGCCCGGTTGTAATCGTCGATTGCCTCTCGATCTTGCAATAACTGCAAGCGTACCGACCCCCGGCTGTTATAGGCGATCGCCAGCTCCGGTTCTAGTTCGATGGCGCGATCGTAATCGACCAATCCAGCCATCAAATCCCCCAGTTGAATGCTAATCGCCCCGCGCACCAAATAAGATAGGGCATCCTCATCAACTTCAGCCGTCAATTGGGCGGGACGATCGTCCTGAGTTTCCGGCAACTTCTCCCCATCGTTACCATCAGTCAAATTATCGATAAAATCCCCCAGGCAGCTTTCTAACTTGGGTGGCAATTTTGAATTTTTATCGATCGCTAAATTATTCATATCAACTGCATTCATTATCCAATCGTCTTTTGCTAAGCCTGTAATGATACCCAACGTAAAAGCTGTAAATTCAAACTGACTGACCATCGATTTTTAACTCCCATTCAAACCCGCAACATGATGTTCCGATTACCAATTTTTCATTTTTAAGGTTTCTATACCAAAATCCCACTCGGATCGGCCGTGTCCGCGATAATCCCCTCTACCTGAGTCGGTGTCAGATTGGGATTGGCACCGAGCATCAACGCCGCGACGCCAGCAACGTGGGGGGCGGCAAACGAAGTGCCACTCAAATGGCCGTAGCGATTTCCCGGCTGGGTCGAACGTACCCCCACGCCAGGTGCCACCACGTAATCGAGGGCTGTTCCCGCTTCATTGGAAAACTCCGGGACCGTATCGAAAAAGTCGATCGCCCCCACGGCAATCCCGTATTTATCTGCATCTCGGGCGGGATAAGCCGGTTGCGATCGCCCGTCGTTCCCCGAAGACATCACCACGACAACCCCACGTTCCGTGGCATATCGAATCGCATCTTCTGCTTCGGGAAAATAGCGACCCCCCAAACTCAAGTTAATGACATCAGCCCCGTTGTCTGCGGCGTAGCGAATGCCCTGGGCCACGTCCCCCGCTAGCCCCACTTCGCCACCGACCACTCGAATCGGCATAATCGTCGCATCCGGGGCCACGCCGGTCACCCCCAGACCATCATCAGTCGCAGCAATGATGCCAGCAACGTGGGTTCCGTGTCCGTAGGGGCTATTGAGGGCGAGGCTAAAAACTTCGTTCGGGTCGCTGTCGTGATTCACAAAATCCCAACCGCGAATGTCATCGATATATCCATTGCGATCGTCATCGATGCCGTTGCCGGGGATTTCGTCAGTATTACTCCAAATATTGCCCGCCAAATCCGGGTGATTGTAGTCAACTCCCGAATCGAGAACAGCCACCACAACCCCTTCTCCGGTGTGACCTTGCGCCCAAACCTCCGGCGCGTTGACGCGGTTGATGCCCCAAGGACGATCGAAGGCGTCGAATACTTCGGGGAAGGGTGAGGGTTGTCCGACGGCAGCGGCTACGGCAGCAGAGGCATCGATCGCACCGTACCCGGTTTGGATGCTATATAAATCTGGGGTTTCGGTGACGGCGGGCAAAAATGCAATTAATTCGTTGCTGCCGGAGGCGGTTTCAAAAATGCCCATCCCCGTACCCCATCCCGGCAGGGCAATACTGGATGTCGTGATGGTGGTGGGATCGGAGACGGCGATCGTATCTTCACCAGGTCGGTAATCGGTAATCAGGGCGAAATCTGCCTGCCCGGTACTGGTGTAATAGGACTCAAATCGATCGCCCAATACGAAAAAGTCTTCTCCTTCTCCTCCGGTTAGGGTATCGATTTCCCCCGCACCGGAGTTGAACACAGAGGGATTGCTACCAATGAGAGTATCTCGGCCGATATCCCCCGAAAGCAGGTCGCTACCAACCCCACCAACGAGGGAATCTTCATCGCGACCGCCAAAAATGCTATCGCTTCCCTCACCACCAAATAGAACATCGGCCCCCAAGTTGCCGTAAACCGCGTCGTTATCCAAACCGCCCAGGACCCAATCGTTATCGCGACCGGCTAAAATCGTGTCGTCCCCCTCGCGACCGGACAGAAAATCCAAACCGGAGTTGCCAAAAATCAGATCTTGTTGGGAACCCCCAAAAACGAAATCATCACCGCCAAATCCGACGATCGAATTGTTGCCAATCTCGCCGTATAAGCTGTCGTCGAAGGGAGTTCCAAAAATATCCGTCATGGTTTTGACTTGGGTTAGTTCAGTGGAGGGGCTTCGGGGGCTTCGGGAGCTTCGGGGGAAAGACCACGGGTTAATTACACAATTGTCCGGCGTTGTCCTAACCGCCCTGGTGGTTGCTATATCTATTTCTCCCGTTTCTCTCTATGCTTCCGAAGCGACCCTTCGCGATATCTTTAGCGCGAGGTACAGCGGGAATTTTCCGGGAAGGATTCGCAGAACGCCTCTAAATCCGTCGGTTCGGGAGTGGGATTGACGATCGCCTCCGGTGCGGGTTCTTCGGCTTCCTCATTCTCGAACTCCTCGCCTTCACTGCCTTCGCTTTCGAGGATAATTTTGGCTTCGAGTCCCGTGAGTTGTTCTAAAGCATTCTTCAAATTCGGTCCGTCATCCCGTTCGACAATCAACATCACCACCGACGAATTCGCTTCTCCTTCCGGGGTATATTCCACGCTAATTTCGGCAAATTTATCCGGCGAACTGAGCAAAAATCCCGGCAGTCCGAACAGTAGCGTCAAACCGATGGTTTCCCCCAAGTCAGATTCGGTGGTTTCTCGATATTGAAGGGAGGAGACTTCGGGAACGAGGACTTCGATGGCTTGGGTATCCCGGCGATCGTCGAGGAGATCTATTTTTTCGCCGTATTCTTGGTAAACGCTCATTCTACCCTCGTTAATTTCGAGTTTGCATTTACCCGTCCGTTCCGTGGTACCGGCGTTGTAATGGCACACCATCTCTGTTCCCGGACGCTGTTTGAGGGCGACTGGGGCGGTATAGCCTTCGCAGCGAGAGTTGAGGGGGAAGGCGGAACACAAATTAAACCGCTCTCTGGCACTGAGTTCTTCTTCGGCGATAACAGAGGTGGGAAAGAGTAGGGAAGGAAGGAGGACGGCGATGGGCAAAAGTTTGGTGAAATTCTGAGTAAAAGTCATCGTAGATTAAGTTCCTGTGATTCGTAAACTGAAAGTAGAAAGCGTCTCGTAGCAGGCGATCGAGCTGCTTGTATTCCACGTACGTCTGGTGCTGGGGAACTTATGCAGTTCGCAGCGAGAATCGGAGGGCAACCGCACGCACAGTTGGTATTTTTCGTCGGGGGTCAGGGGATTTCGATCGGGGAAAATGGCCTGGAAACATAGGGGTAAACTAAACAAGACAATGGCGGTGACTTTGGCTGAATTCATGAAGCGTGCGTCGGATAATCCTCGATAGGTTTCGATGGCATTTGTTGAAAAATACTCAACAATTTTTTAAGATTCTCATGGGAGAACAATCGGGATCGAAAATCGCGTCAATCTATCAATTCCTCTCGAAAGCGAGCGATCGAAACGATTATTTTTAACCTACGTCTGCGATCGAAGCACTTATGCAGGTCTCCCTCACTCGAGGGGTCAATTTGCCAGTATTTCGCCCTCAGCCTTCAATCGACCAGAAGCTGACTGACTCGATCGAACTCTAGGGGAACGATAAATTTCTGAATCGGGCGAAATTGCCCCAAATTAAAGACCGACTGACATTGCTTTCTACTTCTTAGAGGTGGCTCGCCCAGAGATTCTTGACGATATGTTGCTCCGGAGAAGCTTGGATAAATATCGATCGACTCGATATTATCTACAATTAAGAATAAAGTTCGAGCGCACCCTGAACTATCCTTTCACGCGCACGACTCAAATCATCTCAGACCCTGTTGCCACGAAAGCATCATTCAATACTTTTCGGTGAATGTCAATTCATTAAAATCATCCCTTGATTGTGACTTCGAGCTAGGGCGATCGTAAAGTTCATACGTGAAATTCATAAAAGTCATATTGCTATAAAATCGGGTAAAAAAACATTTCATACTCTTGACGTTAACGCTCTTTTTTAGTTAAAAATAAATCGTCGAAATTCGATCTAAATTTAGAGTTTAGTTGTAGCGTTTAGTTGTCATGATGAATCAGTCTTTTGATGTCGAGAAATGCGTCGAGCTTCTCGATCGCCTCGTCGCGGAACATACCGGCGAACCCCTCAACAACGTGCAAAAAGCGATCGTCCGGGGCGTTCTCGACGGCATGACTTACAAAGAAATCAAACAAAACGATGCTGCCGCGCGGGGATATAGCGTCGGTTATTTAAGTCGATATGTGGCTTACCATCTTTGGGATTCCCTCACCCAAGTGTTTCAACATGCAGGGGTTTTAAACGCCGATGAAAAAGTCAGAAGCAAAAATTTATGGGATAGTATCACCCGCGTTATGGAACGGGAAGAAGACGCAGAGGAGGCGATCGAACCCTCAGTTGCGCCCCAAGGGGATTTACTCGGCCAAACCCTGCGAATGCGATATCTCATGACCGAACATTTAGTCGATGGCGAATTTTCCCACACGTACCTGGCGGAAGATACCGATGTTCCCGATGGTCGATTAGTGGTGATTAAGCGCCTCAAAAGCAATTCCGCCGATACCCTGAAACGATATCAGCGAGAAGCCAAAGTCTTGCAGAATTTAGGCAAACACGATCGCATCCCGGAATTGTTCGCCCGTTTCGAACACGATGGCGATTTTTACCTGGTACACGAGTTCATCGAAGGGCAACCCCTCAGCCACGAACTCATCACCGGGGAAGCCTGGGCAGAAGACAACGCGATCGCCCTGTTGCGGAATATTTTGGAGATTTTGAGCTTCGTTCACCAGCAAAACATCATCCACCGCGATCTCCATCCCGATAACCTGATTCGCCGCGCCGCAGATGGCAAAATCGTCCCCATCGATTTTGGGGCGGTTAAAGAAATTCGCACGGTTCAAACGGGCAACACCACCCAGACGACAACGGCCGTCTCCTTGGCGGGAACCTCTCGCTACTACATCTCCCCCGAACAAGCCTACGGTATTCCCCAGTTGTGCAGCGACCTCTACGCCGTGGGTATTCTAGTGATTCAGGCGCTGACGGGAGTTTCTCCGCGCAAACTCAAAGTTAACCCGAAAACGGGAAACCCCAGTTGGCGCAAATACGCTCAGGTGTGTCCCCAGTTTGCCGATGTTCTCGATAAGATGGTGTGCTACGACTTCCGGGAACGCTACCGGTCGGCAATGGAGGTGTTGGCCGCCCTTGATGGTCTCGAACCCTGCGAGTTGCGAGAAAGTGCTTGAGTGAGTATTGGGGTTGGGTAGAGCAGTGCTTCCCCTCCTGGGAGGGGTTAGGGGTGGGTTCAGTTTGCCCTACCTTCTCTACCCACTTCCCCCCGGCAACAGTAACTTTGCCTCAATCTCTTCGCGCACGGAACGAGAAACATAGCAATCGCTATTCAAGCAGTCTACGAGGAATTGGTTGGCATCATAATACTGCTGCAACCGTTCCTTTTGCACTTCGCTAAACTGCCAATCATGACCGATATCGCGGTGCTGAATCATCACCGCCCTAAGTTGTTCTCTCCAGGCTTTGCCTTTGGCTTTCCACCACCGTTGGCGTGTTTTTCGATTGCCTTCTGAATTGGGGAGTTGGCTTTTGAGGGTTTGCAGCGCTTGCTTGAGGTCAAGGTCGAGGTCGAGGTCGAGGGAGCGGGAGAGGGAGCGGGCGAGGGAGAGATCGAGGTCGCGGGAGAGGGAGCGGTCGAGATCGAGGTCGAGGTCGAGGTCGCGGG
>NZ_JBRJXU010000178.1:0-15030 GCF_057467645.1 Zarconia sp. | reverse complement strand
TATAGCCGTCGCCAAGGCGGTTAGGACACTCGAGAAATCAAGCTCAAGGCTCGCATTTTCTTCTCTCCCCCTACTCACCGCGATTGCCTGCTCAAGAAAGCTCACCTTCACGATGCCTAAACCGCCCTGACGGTTGCTATAGATACGGGGCTGTACCGGGCTGTAGGGGCAAAGCATTTGGGCGATTAATTATGGGTGTAACGACATTTAGACTTCCAAATGCTTCGCCCTCTTCGGGGGAGGGAAAGACGCGGGGACGCGGGGACGGAGAGAAACGGGAGAATTGGGGGAAACGGGAGCAAGATGCTCCCACTATGTATTGTTAACTCTTCTTACGCTTCCGAAGCCTCCCAAGCCCCCGAAGCCTCCCAAGCTTCTAAACTCGCTGGTAAGTCTCGGGATTGGCTTGAATGACGAACATATCGTCGTATTGAATCACTTCCCCAGAAATTTGAATCGGGTCGGCAACGAGATCGAGAATGCGATCGTTGACGGCTTTTCCTTGTTCGTCCGCGAGGAGAAAATACATCACGTCATTGCGGTTATTTTGAACTCGAAAGACGGCTGGAACTCCCCCACTGATGCAGCGGATGGCGCAACCTCGGTGGGTTTTGCTTTGTCCCGGCTTCATCACGCCGGGGTAGCACTTGCCATCGACGATTTCTCCTTTGAGGGAATATTGACCTAGGGAGGTTCCAGCATCGGGGGTTATGGTGACGTTGGCGGGTGGTTCGATCGGTTCTGCCGATCGGGCGGCAATCACAGATAGATGATTCCGGGAGACGACGATGCCGTTGAGCTTCACCCACTTCCCGAGATGTTCTAACACCGATGCTTTGGGGTCGGTTTTGCCCGTACCTGAAAGTACGTAGCGAGAAAACGGGACGTTGGAAGTGACATTGCCGGGGCGAGGAACGACGATGTGGGGGACGGGGTCGGCCACCAATAAACCTTCTAAGTCCTGAGTGCCTTGGATTTTTCCGGCATTGAATTGGTCGTGAAGTCCTGGCAAGAATAGGGCAAAAAGAACCACGCCAGCTACCAGCAGGGGGATAAATCGCAGGAGAAAGCGGCGATAGCTGGGGGGAACCGATGCGTAGTTGATATAAAATTCGTCCTGGGTTGGGGGTGATGGTTGAGTCATGGGGTGATGGGGAGAGGGGGAAGATAAGGGAGATAAGGGCTGTAGGGGCAAAGCATTTGAGCGATAAATTCTGGGTAAAACGAAACTTGACCAATCCAAATGCTTCGCCCTCTTCGGGAGCATGGGAAGACAAGGGTAATGGGCGATCGCATTAGGAGATAATTGCGGGTTCGACGCGGGTTCCGGGGAGATTGGGGGTGGTGCGAACCCAGATACGATCGCCCTCTAACCGCACATCAAAGGTGGGAATTCGCTCGTGAAAGGGAGGCGGCGACGCACCGCAATCGGGTAAATATTGGTAACCGTGCCAGGGACAGGTAATGCAGCCATCGACGATTTTGCCTTCTCCTAACGGTCCGTTTTGGTGCTGGCAGACATTGGAAACGGCGGAGAGTTTGCCGTCATATTTGAAAATGGCAACCCGTTCTCCGGCGATCGTCACGATTTTGGCGCGGGACTCGGGAATCTCGGAAATCCGTCCCACTTCTACGAAGCCATCGACTGCTGGCGGCAGGGTCATCTTATCCCGCTGCACTTCCCGATACCCCACCACCAGATGCAATCCGACGATCCAAACCATACCCGCAAAGACCACTAGGGTGAGTGCCGGGTGCTTGTTGGTTTGCAATGCCCCGAGAACCACGTGCCCCACCAGCAGACCGTAGGCGAGGTAAACGCCCATGTGCAGCGCTTTCCAAACCGGTGCGGTCAGATTTGCCAGCCAAAAGTCGTGACTGGTAGCCGCCATCAGAAACAAGATAAACAGTGCCCCAGCCCCGAGAAACTCGAAGGGAAAGAGAATGAAGTTACCGTAGTGGCTGTTGCTGACAAATACGCTCACCAACGGGTCGAGGTTTCCGAAATCGTGATACCAAGTCAATGCACCGTCAAACTCCCAAGGAAAGCGGGATAGCTCGATTCCGATCGCCTCTAGAGAATCTGAGAGTTTCAACCCCGCCACGTGAATTAAGCCCAGGAAAAACATCGTCACCCCCATATGCCGTCGATTGAACAATAGCGGCAGAAATTTGGGACTGAGGCGACACAGGGGACCGATGGAAAGAATGACATGCAGGAGGAGAAATGCAGCGGAACCGTAGGCGCGAATGCGAACGCCGCGAATATCCAAGTCGCTGCCGAGATGCTGCGTCAGGGTCATGAAACCCCAGATATATAGACCCACCGTGGTGAGTAATATGACATCGTAGATAATTTTTTGTCGATTCCACTGAATCGCTTTGTAGCCAACACTCATGATGAATTGAGAATTAATTGGGGGCGAAGGTGAAGGGAAAGGCTGCAATGAGGGTATTTTGCCCTCGGCTGTAAAGAATCAGGTGTCCGGATTGACCTTGAATGGCCGCCGGTAGGGGAAAGTGGCGGCGATGGGTGCCCGATAACTGACCCAGCAGCACCGCATTTTCGGCAATGATGCGATCGGGGGTTTGTTCGTCTGCGGCTTCGTCAGTGGCTTCTGGAGGTCGATCGCCCTCAATCCAGTACACCAGCACGTCTGCATACTGAATCTCCCGGACGGGTTGCACTTCGAGAACGGTTGCGTTTGCTGACGGGGCGATCGTTTGGGCAAAAACTTGTATGCCGTTGTCAGATAACGGTTTTAGGTTGTTGGCAGATACATCTGCTTGAGAGTCGGTGACAAAATTGGCGATCGCAAACAGTTCGTCTGCTGATTCGTTTACCGTGGGAATAGTCGGTCGCCACAGCAAACCTGCCAAAAAGACAACGGACAGAGTACAAGCCAAGGCAACAGCGGCATAGAAATGGGTTTGACGGCGAGATAAAATCACGATCGACCTCCTTAGATTGAGTCTGGGGTTGAAGTTTGCATTGCGTCTGGCATGGCGCGAGCAGCGGCAATTCGATGGGCGTTGCGTTCCGTGGGGCGTTGTTTGCCTCGAATCAACCGAGTGACGAACATCGGCCAAAAGACACACAGTCCCGGAACGATAACCAAGCGAAATCCAATACTCCATCCAGTGGCATCCGGGTCAACTCGTCGAATCAAAAAGATGACAAAAATTGCGGAAAATACCAACCCAGCATATATGTAAGCTCGTACGGCATTAATTAGTAACTCAACGACACTAACACCTAGACTATCCATCGTTATCTATCCTTGTTTCGGGCGATATCAGATTATATTGAATACAGCGATCGACCAGATCGCCCATTATTAAATCACAGTCAAGAAAAGTATTGGGTGTATTTTTTTTACAAATAAAATTTCATGAATTTAAATAAATCGAGGGAAAATCCCGAAATATCGATCGACTTAGCACAAACAAGACGATGGGCTGCCTTAAAAATTAATTAGTTTTATTTTTTGTGAATTGAATTGATTTGTATATGTTTATTATGAAACTGATTCCTTAAAAATCTCTGAGTCGATCTGAATCAAAGTATTTTATTTTCATGAGAAACAACTGATTTTTTTGATATAGCAGTTCGCGCCGGTATCATTACAAATTTTTAGCGATCGGGAATAGGGAATGGGGAATGGAAAATACCTATTTCTTCGATTTGTGTAAATACACTAGCGCGAAGCGCTATAATTTGTAATCTCACCAAAAAATAGATCCGATATTTGTGATACAAATAACAGATCTGCATTAAACGAACTGATTTTTTTAATTTTTGATGTGGGGAGTTGAACGTAAAAAAATAATAGATTATGAGTCTATCTCGTTCTCGATCGAAATTTTTTCTAAACTCCCGATCTAAAATCTAAAACATCCCTCACTACGGAGTCGATGCCGTATTTTCGGGTTCCTGAATCGCCATTTCCGGCTTCGACTCGGTTTTTTTTGCTTTACCCACACTCGCCACAAATACCCCCAGCATGATGACAAACAGCGTCACCACTTGAATGCCAGAGGGACGTTCTCCATTGAGTAGCAACGCATAGGTGATGCCAAAAATGGGCGAGAGTACTGTCAAGCGCCCGATGGTTCTCGAATCGAGACGCTCGATCGAGGCATACCACAAAAACTGTGCCAGCACGATAACAATCAGCGAGTACACCGACATCACAATCCACAATTGACCGCTGAAGGCATCGCCAAAGTGTTCGGGACCAAATAGCGCCATAGCAATCCAGAAAAAGATAACGGATGAAATAAAATTGCGCGAAAAAACCACAACTCGCAACGTAGCAGCTTTGGCAACCATCAGCTTATTTACCAGGGAAGATGCGGCAAAAACAACGGTTGAAAGGAGGATGAGCAAATCGCCGCGATTGACTTGAAAATCACTCGTTTTCAGGGCGATCGCAATAACACCAACCGCAATCAGAGAAAACCCAAACCATTCATTCAATCGAATTCGTTTGCCCAGAATCATCGCCCCTACCAACGCAAATAACACCGGTCCCAAGCGTCCGAGCAACACGGCATTTGTCACGCTGGTATATTGCAACCCGATAAAGATGAGTGCCGACAGCAGTGTCGCCAAACCGCCATTGAGGAACAAGCCAATCAGCACCTTTGGTTTGAGTCCCTTTAAATCCGCGAGAATATTGCCAAATCCAAACCAAAACCCCACCACCAACGACGCACACAGGTTTCCCACAAATAAAATGTTGCAATAGGAAATCGGATGAGCTGCGCCACCGCTCAATTCGGCACCTTTAGCAATCAGAAACGCAATCAGAGAAGTGCGTGCGGCAGCCAAAGCGCGGGATGCAACGAGCATTCCCTGGGGAGGAAGCAAGGTGGAACGGTTGGTCAAAATTTCGTTCATGGCGATCGACTTGGGGATGGGAGCGAGCCGTTACAGCCATATTCAGTCGCGTTAGGACACAAGCGATCGTGAGCAGGGGGAGCAGGCAATCGCGGTGGAAGCAGGGGGAGAAAGATAAAAGATACGCTCATATTAGATCGGATTGTCCGCGCCCTTACTGAATACCGCTATAAACTGACTTAAACCAAAGTTTACCCAATTGTCGTTCGGTGAAAATGAGAGGAGACTGACACCATAATAAAGACAAACCAAGAAGGGCGATCGCTACCGAGAATCGCGAATTGAGCCAAACCGATCTCCTTCCAAATTTTTCGATGTCCCATGAGCTACTCCATCCCGAATCTAGCAGTTGTGACAGCTTATCTTAAGCTCATGCGCATTTAAATCGTATATTCTCAAAATCAAATGCTCAAATCCTCTCCGATTCTCCGATTCTCCGTGTCCTCGTGTCAGTCAAAACTAGTCAATTAGATTAGATGCGTTCGCGAAGCGTCTCCTTTGGAGAATCGCCCTACCAAGGGCTGCCGATGGTAGTAAATGCCGACCAGTAATACGGATGAGAAAGATTGGTATTCTCCACATTGGCCAGTTCTGGGGGTAGGGGAATACTGCCGCGAATCCCCGAACCGCGCAACTGACCCCCTTCCACCCTCACCTCTCCGCGAATCATCGCCATTTGAGCCTGTCGTAGCGCTTCGGCTTTAATCTTCGAGTCACTCAGGTAGTCATAAAACTCCGTCATCAACGCCAACGTTCCTTCATCGCTGACGTACCACAAACTCGCCAGTGCCGATTTCACCCCAGCCGCCACCGCCAATCCAGCAAATCCCAACTCCGCATCGGTATCCCCCACCGCAGTCCGACAAGCGGACAGCACCAGCAGTTCCACGGCTGGGTTATTCCAACCCAACTGTCGCAATTCGTTCAGGCGCAACTTCTCATCCCACAGTTGAATGTAGGAATTACTCGGATCGCCTGCTTTGAACTCTCCGTGGGTGGCCAGATGTACGATCGGATAGAACAATTCTTGGCGTTGGGCAATCAAATTTTCTCGGGTGAAGTGTTCGTTGAGGAATGCATTCCCCTGCCAAATGTCTTGGGTAATGGCGAGTAACTCCACGGGAACTGCCGGTAGGGGATTGAGATCGGCAAATTTGCTGGCTCCCATGCCCAAGGCTTGGGTATTCTGCAATGGCCGATAGCGGGTATCGATGAGGCTGAGACTGGGAATGAGACTGAAGCTGTAGTTTTCCACTAGAAATTGCTTGCCGTCGTGGAGTGCGGCAATTGGGAGAGTTCTCAATCCCTCATCCATTGAGAATAAAAGGGTATCGGTGTTGGCTGCGGCGAGTTCCTCTGAGAGGGGGGCAATGAGCCATTGGTAAAGTTGTTGGGCGCTTTCTAAATAGACATCGGAATGGCGGTAGCGAGCAGTGGTAATCAGACGGCGCAACTCCCGCGCCCTCGCAAGAACCTCCTCTTTGCTGACGTTGGGAACCACCTGGCGGATGGGAACCCCTTCGGGGGTAAACAGCACCAGTTCGATTTGTTCCGGGAGAAGGGTGACGTACACCACCGCCGATTGATTGCCCGTTAGATCGGCAATTTGAGCTAAAGCCGCTTTGGTATTGGCGATCGAAATCTCTCCATTACTGCTACCTTCTCCAAAATATTCAGCATATTCGTTGGTACGTTGCTGTTCGATGGAGGCCACATCTCCCACATCGATGCCGACAGAAGGCTCGGGGAGGATGTTAAAGTTGGCTAATTCCTCGGAATCGCCACGTTCGACGGTTTCATCGGCAGCATGATTCGAGTTGGATCGATCGCGATGGATTTTGTTTGCGGTTTCTGTATTTGATGCAATAGCGGGGTTGAGGCTGCTGTCGCGAGCGATGGTTTCGACAACTTCTTGAACTTCTTGCGTCACGATCGCCATCGGCGTGTCGTTATTCTCGATGGGTTGCAATATCGGTGCGTTATTGACTTGCTCCGTCGGGATTCGATTGTTAGGTTCTTCTTCGATCTCGATCGCTGGCAGGGATTCCTCGATTTCTCCCACGACTTCCCCGTTAATAGTCACATCCCCCGTCTCCGTCGTCAGTTCCCCTGTATTAACTTCTCCCTCCTGAGTCTCGATCCCGATATCTCCACTGACTTCACCCCCGACAGAAACAATATCCCCAGTATTCACATCTCCCGAGGCTTCTACGGTAATATCCCCCGCCGTTCCCGTTCCCGCCTCGCTGGTAAGATCTCCGGTGGTAACGCTGCCTTCGCCACTGGTGACTTCGATATCGCCACTGTTATCGCCGGTGGACGTAATATCCCCGGTTTGAATATCCCCGGTGGCATCGACATCGACGTTGCCAGAGTCTCCGGTTTCGGTAATCGTAGAAATATCCAGGGTGGTAATGGTTCCCCCGGCATCGATGGTAATGTCCCCAGAACCCGTCGATCCGATCGAACTGATATTACCCGCATTGATGTCGAAGCCGTTAATCGTAATGTCGCCGCTGATGCCGGTGGTGGTTTCCGTGGTGATATTACCGATCGCGATCGCCCCATTATTGCCATCGATAATTTGAACGTCGATATCGCCGCTATCAAGAGAACTAAACGTTGTAATATCGCTTGCCGTGACGTTGGTAAATGCCGTCAGCGCGACATCCCCTCCCGTTCCCGAACCCGATTCCGTACGCAGGTTGCCGATGGTAATGGAACTGTCAGCGGCGATATTACTCTCGAGAGTAACAGTTCCCCCATCGCCATTGGCATTGGTAAAGGTTTCGATATCTCCCGTGGTGATGTTGCCGTTGGTACTGGTGACGCGAACTTCTCCCCCCGTTCCCGTTTGCGATCGCGAGGTGATGTTCCCCGTCGCGACGCTGCCGGATGCAGCGACGGTAACGCTGCCAGCATTGCCGTTCTCGGAAAGGGTGTCGAGGGTTCCACCGTTGGTGCTAATCGAGCCTTGAGTACTATTCAAGCTCACATCTCCCCCTCGAAGATTGCCGTTAGAGCTGATACTTTGAGTCGAGATGCTGCCGTTGGCGTTGACGGTGACATTTCCCGCCGATTGCTGCGCGGATGACGTACTCAGTTCCCCAGTCGTAACACTGCCACCGCTACTCGTTAGAGAAATTAAACCACCATTCCCTTCACCAGAAGAACCGCTGATATCCCCCGTGCGGATATTCCCAGCCGCACTCAGCGTCGAACTTCCCGCACCGGTAAATCCTTCGATTTCGATCGTCCCGGCAGAGGCATCAATTCCCCCGTTTTGACTGGTAATCGTCAGGCTTCCGCCTTCATTGGAAAAACCAGACAGATTAATGTTGGCGACAGTGATATCCTCATCCGCCGTGAGAACAATTTCCCCTGGGTTATCCCCTCCAACATTTAGCTCGCCAGCCGTCGTATTAATTTGGTCTTGACTGGTGAGGCGAATGGCCGCTCCCACCGCAGTGATATTCCCCGTGATAATTTGACCGGAAGCATCAATGGTGACATCGCCATTGTTGATACTGTTGCCGCCGCTATTGGGTGCTTTGGCAATAACTGCACCTGCGGATGTATCCACTGCGCCGTTGGTACTCTCAATGGCAATATTCGCTCCCGTCGTTTCCACATCCGCCGTAGCAATATCGCCATCTGCACTCAAGCGAACTTCACCACTGGGAAATCCCTCGGAACTAACCGTACCAGTAGTGGAATCGATATTTCCCAGCAAACTTTCAATGACGACATTGCCACCGGAAGTTGTCACCTCCCCCGTGGTAACATCACCCTCGGCAGTCAGGGTCAAATCTCCCTGAGTTGCACCTAACGAAGTAATTGCGCCAGCAGACGTATCGATATTCCCCATCCGGCTTTCGATGGCGATATTACCTCCCAATCCCCCACCAATACTCAGATTTCCCGTGGTAATGTCTCCATCGGCAATTAGATTGAAATCGCCGGGAGTACTGGCATTTGCATTCAGGGTTCCCATCGTCGTATCGATCGC
This sequence comes from Zarconia sp., assembly GCF_057467645.1. Classification (NCBI taxonomy): domain Bacteria; kingdom Bacillati; phylum Cyanobacteriota; class Cyanophyceae; order Oscillatoriales; genus Zarconia; species Zarconia sp. The sequence continues at coordinate 6,118 of NZ_JBRJXU010000178.1, read as the reverse complement.
ACCCGTACTTTCGAGGTTGACATTCCCCGTCGTACCTCCCTGGAGATCGATATTTCCCGTTACACTCAGATCCCCATCGGCAAACACCGAAAGATCTCCCTCTCCCAAAATCGACACATCTCCGATATTCAGCGGATTTTGCGAACCCAAGGACACCCCGCCGTTAGAATTGACGCTGACGGTTCCGGTGGTATTGATGTCCGGTAGCAAAATCTCCCCCACATCCCCTTGAGTGCCGAGTTCGACGAAAATGTTGCCGCTACCAGCGTTAATACTCGTTCCCGCCGCCTGAATAATACTCCCCGTACCGGTATCCCGCCGCGTCGGATCGAGATCGGTGTCGTTGGCGAGTAAGGTAATATCGCCATTTCCCCCCGAAGTATCGATATCGGCATTGATGAAAATATTGCGTCCGGCTTTAAATGCCAAACTCGAGAGGGTTGAAGAGACGATCGCTTCGTTAACGGTAATATCGTTGTGGGCTTCGAGTTGAACGTTTCCGGTTAAAGCGCTGACGAAATCTGCATCGGTGGTGGGGTTCGATGGCGGTGGCGCGAAGGGATCGTCGGTTCCCCCATCGGCGATCGTCAAATTCTGCACGTCGATACTTCCCGTCTGAGCGGTAATGCTAATATTGCCGTCGGCAATGCCACCGGAAGCATCGATCGGGCCGGTAAATACGTTGCGCGTGGCAGTGAGGGTGACATTTCCCCCAATGACACCAGTGGAAGTTGAATTTAAAGTGCCCTGCCTGGTATCGATATTGCCATCGATCGCCTCTAGGGTAATATTGCCACCCGGTCCTCCACCGGTAGTTCTCAAATCGCCAGTGGCGATATCGTCGCCAGCGAGGAAATTAATCGCGCCACCTACCCCTCCCGAAGTAGACAGGGTTCCGGCAGTGGTATCGATGCTGCCGCTGCGACTGTTGAGATCGAGCTGTCCGCCGCTTCCCCCACCGGCGGTAATATCGACTGTCACGATATCGAGTTCTGCATCGATATCCACATCTCCACCCGATCCCCCACTCGCATTGAGGGTTCCGAAAGTCGTATTGACACCACCGTTACTGCTATTAAGGGTAATATTGCCTCCCGTGGGCCCATCGGCGCTAATCTCCCCAGTCAAGATATCTCCCGAAGCCGATAGCATCACCGAACCCGTAACCGGACTACCAGTGGTATCAATGGTTCCACCTCGGGTATTGATGCCGCCATTATTACTTGTGAGGGTGAGTTCTCCCCCAACAGTCGTAATATCCCTCGTTGCGATCTCATCTCCGGCGAGAATGGTGAGCGATCGACCGTTGGTATCGATCGAACTTCCTGAATTCATCACGAATGCACCACCATCGACATTATCCGAATCAGCGGTAAAGGCGATCGAACCCCCCGCGGCAAAGTTCAAAGATACGCCATCGGCGAGGGTGATATCGTTAGTGGCTTCTAGAAGAATATTTCCCGTCTGACTCGCGAGAGTGGCGGCATCGATCGTAATATCTTCCCCATCGAAATCCCCTGCCAAAATCTGAGGCAAAAACCCATCCACCGTCGCCGGATCGGTGGGGTCGTTGGAGATGGTAATATTCGTCGGATCGAGCAGCAGCGTCCCCAAATTTCCCCTAGGAGCGCTCAAATCCACCGTTCCGTCAAAAATGAGGTTTTGCTTTCCCGAGACCTCTACGAAGCCGCCAGTTGAGGGTGTGGGGTGTGGGGTGTAGGGTGTGGGGGAAGAACTGCCGCGAGCGTTGATGTTGCCTAGAAATGCGGTGGTTTCGTCTGCCCAGAGAATGACTCGTCCGCCATCTCCAGTTTCGAGGGCATCGGCGAAAATATTTGTATTGCGATCGACAAATGTGACTTGTGCGTTGGGAATCGTACCCAAGCCCTGAAAATCCCCCCCGATGAAAATATTTCCGCCACCATCAACTCCCGAAACATTGAGGGTTGCATCCAACACGGCAACTTCGCTTCCCAACACTTGAATCGTTGAAGCATCCCCATTCGCCGTCAACTCGCCACTCGCAATAGTGGTTCCCGCTTTCGGGTTAATCTCAACATCCGACCCCACCAAACTCACCGTTCCATCATCATTCACCGCCACCTGACTCGCATGAGAGGAATCCTCTCCCCCCGCCAGCAGTTGCGGCAGAGATAACGGTGTAAAATCCTCGTCTCCAATTCCTGCTTCCGCCACGTCTAAACTCAGCACGTTCCCCGCTGCACTCAGGCGAACGAGACTCTCTCCCTCTACTGCTATTAGGGTAATATTGCCATCGGAAGTAGATAGGGTTCCCGTATTCACAACAGTTCCCCCAAATAACCCTAAATTCTGTCCCGTAGAAACCGCTAAATTCCCGTCATTTACAATGCTTCCGGGATTGGCTGTAGCAAATGCAAACGCATCGGGATTCCCCACTAAACTCGACCAGGAATTGTCCCCGAATACATCCAACTCGTTCTCGCCAAATCCAATCCCGGTGGCGGTGGTGGTCGTAAAATCTCCCCCGACGTTCAAACTGGCACTCGCACCGAAAACTATTCCGGCTGGGTTAATCAAAAAGAGGTTAGAATCGCCGCCAGAAACTTGCAGCAAACCATTAATATAGCTGGCATCACCACCGACGACGCGACCGAGGATATTCTCAATATTAGGGTTCGAGAGAAAGTTGGCAATTTGCCCTTCACTTAAACCAAATTGCTCGAAACTATGGAAGAGATTCGCGCCATCTCCGGAGAGTTGCCCACCATGAATATCGATGCGATCGCCTTCTGGAGTGACAACGGTTCCCGTGCCGTCGTTGGCCGGTGCAATGGTTTGAGATATCGCGGTGGGGGCTAAGGAAATGAAGGCGATCGCTCCAACGAACGATACTGAGATCGAAATAGAAGTTGATTGAAAGGTCATATCGCTCGACAATAACAATTAAGAATTACTTGACTTTAAAATGGTTTCGATCTTATTCCTAAGTCGAGAATTAGCTGTCCATTAAACCCATTGCCAAGGAAGAAATAAAATCCGTAATCCGAGTCAAAACCCTCTAGATACAACCTGAATTGAGAGTTGGACTAGAAATAAGAGAGAATCGTGAATTCTCTTGAAACTAGAATTTCAGCATTAAACCGTAGTCTATTTTAAGAATATTGCTCGATAATAATTGCGATCGATATCACCCGGAGCCGTTCGATTAATACATTGACATTTTTCAGAAATTTGAATCACACAAACCTGTTCGTTTGGGGCGTTTGAGTCGGAAAAATTTGCGTTCGTCATCCATAACAGTCGGGATTTAACTTGCCCGGAGCGGTTGTCAGGGCAAATTCCAGTACTCCGAGGGAGCGATAGCCACCCGATCGTTATTTTCCATGAGTTTTCAAAATCGAGTGCAACGCAGCAAAAATAACGACCTAGTTCTCAACCCGCGAACGCGATATACAGTAAGAATTTTTAGCGAAAAGTGGGCGCAGGGGGTGTCGGTTTGAGTCCCATTCAACTGTTCAAGACGCATTTTTAATTCTGCGTCGCAGCACTAGAGCGCTCTCCAATTTGAATCGCGATCCGAAAACCTGGTTGACAAAACATGAGTTAAGCTCGTATTATTAATACATGAACAAAACTCATGTATGTGTCGAGTTTCTCACGCACAAGTCGCAATAAGTCTGAATGGAACGTCTACATTGAGCGGGTAACTCGACTGTGGTCTGAAGTAAAGTTGCACCTAGCCAGAAAAAAGTCGATCGAACCGTCGCTCAACAACACAAGTTCGGAGGAAATTGAAATGGGATTTAAGTACATTGATGCACTGGCAACCCCTGAGAATATCGAAGAGTTTCTGAACATCACCGATATGGTGGCTGGAGTGGGACTCGAAACCTCGAATGTTTTCGATCTCGAAGATGCGCTACAAGACAGTCCGCTGATGCAAAAATGTTTAGCAGAAGTTCGCAACGATCCGGCTTCGGCTACAGTCTTAGAAGAACGCTACATCGGGGAAGACTTCAACCTTGAGAAGATGCTTGAAATGCCTCCTCATTCCTTGGGCTGGACCTATGCTAAAGTTCTGAGTGCGTTAAATTACGATCTCGAGTTTTATCGCATTCGCGACATTCGATCGGATATTGACTACATCACCCACCGAATTCGTAAAACTCACGACCTGCACCATATCTTGACAGGGTTTAGCTTCGACGACTACGGAGAGTTGGGAGTGATTTCTGTGACCGCTGGTCAAATCGGCTACCCAGCATTTATCCTCATTAATCTACTCAGTTCTTTGTTAGCTTATCTGACAGACGAGAAGAATCCAGGAGTTGACGACCAGCTCGAATATAACTTTGACATTGTGTCTGCAGGCATTCGGATGGCCCGGCAAGTTCAGCCTTTATTTCCGATTAAGTGGGAAGAAGGACTAGAGCGTCCCTTGGACGAGTGGCGACGCGAACTCAACATCGAGCCTGTGACTGAGGGTTTATGGAGCTGGTACTCTCGCCCACTTTTGCAAGAGGCGATTCAGGTCTAACAAATCGCCAACGGGTTCTGAAGTTTCGATCGCGCGGTACGAAAAAGAGCTTCAGAACCTGTTTCGTGAAGTCCCGATTATTGGTAACGCGATCGCCCAATACTGCTCCCCCCAATTCCCCTAAACTGGGGATTTTTCAGGAGGATTCAGCGGCAGTGTAAACCAGAACGTTGCCCCCTCACCCGGCTGGCTAACCGCTCCAATTTCACCACCGTGAGCGGCAATAATCTGGCGACATAAATACAATCCCAAACCCAATCCCGACATCCGCTTCGCACTTTTGCCCCGCGTATACGGTTCGAAAAGTTGGGCGCACTGTTCCGGTGTCATCCCAACTCCATCATCGGCGAGGGTGCAGCGCACGCAATTAGCATCAGGGTCGAGTTGGGCACTGAGGGTGAGGTTTAGCCCTGGAGGATTGTGTTTGAGGGCGTTGGCGAGCAAATTTTCAAAGACGCGCCAGAGTTGATTGCGATCGAACAGAAGGGGGGGTAAATCCTCAGGAACCTGATGCTCGATGGTGGCTTTGCGTTTTTGCAGCATCGGCTGCCACTCCGCCACGAAATTTTGGGTTAGGGTATGGAGGGGTAAGCGTTGGCGATCGAGAGAAATTCCCCAAATTTCCCCGTGCTGGGTTTCTAAAAGGGATTCGATTAAGTTGAGTTGGCGATCGCAACTATTGGCCATGCGATCGAGTACCGCCCGAGGAATCGGGATGCTATCGGGGGTATCAGTCGCAGATAGCAAGTTGTTGAGCACCATCGACATCCCCGTGACGGGATTGCGCAAATCGTGAGAAACGGCATGGAGAAAGACTCGCAAGCCCGATTCGGCTTTTTGTCGCTCGCGAATCTCGTCTTGCAATTGGGTATTTTGGGCTTTGAGTTGCTGTTGCAATCGTTGGATATTGAGGTGGTTGCTCACGCGAGCGAGAACTTCGTGAACCTGGAACGGTTTGGTAATGTAGTCAACCCCACCCACTTCAAACGCATGAACCTTATCGGTGGCATCGTCTAGGGCGCTGATAAAAATTACCGGAATATCGCAAGCGTGGGATGACGCTTTCAGCCGCCGACACACTTCGTAGCCATCCATTTCCGGCATCCGAATATCGAGCAAAATCAGGTCGGGGGGAACGATTTCCACCGCTTGCAGCGCCCACCGACCGTTGGGTGCCTTGCGGACTTTATAACCGTTATCGCTCAATATCTCCGAGAGCAAGCGCAAGTTATTGGGCGTATCGTCCACGATTAAGATATCGGCCACTGGGGTTTGTGCGGTTGGGGCCGGGGCATTCGAGTTGGTCACGATCTCATCAGAATTTTTACTGGCCATCTTACCGTAGGGGGAATGGGGAATGGGGAAGGGGGAATGGGGAACGGGGAATGGGGAACGGGGAGTTGGGGAAGAGGCGGTGACGCGGTGACACGGTGACGCGGTGATGAAGAGTGTGAATTTTGAATTTTTAGTGCGCGCATTTTCTCCCCCCTCTCCCTTGTCCCCTTGTCTCCCTTGTCCCCTTGTCCCCTTGTCTCCCTTGTCCCCTTGTCCCCTTGTCCCCTTGTCCCCTTGTCCCCTTGTCCCCTTGTCCCCTTGTCC